>PBBH01000020.1 GCA_002716525.1 Fidelibacterota bacterium
CGGCTCATCACATCCTGGAGCTGTAGCAGGTTCCAAGGGTTCGGCTGTTCGCCGATTAAAGTGGTACGTGAGCTGGGTTTAGAACGTCGTGAGACAGTTCGGTCTCTATCCGCCGTGGGCGCAGGAGAATTGAGGGAATCTGCTTCTAGTACGAGAGGACCGAAGTGGACGAACCGCTGGTGCACCAGTTGTTTCATCAGAAGCATCGCTGGGTAGCTACGTTCGGAAAGGATAAGCGCTGAAAGCATATAAGTGCGAAACCTGTCCCAAGATTAGTTCTCCCTATCTTTATGATAATAAGGCTCGTTGTAGACTACAACGTTGATAGGCCACAAGTGTAAGTACAGTAATGTATTCAGCTGAGTGGTACTAATTGGCCGAAAGGCTTTATCAATCTATTTTTGATCAGTTGAAGATCCATGTCAGTTCCCAAAAATTTCTCCGGTGACAATAGCGTAGGAGTCACACCCGATACCATTTCGAACTCGGAAGTTAAGCCCTACTGCGCCGATGGTACTGCGCGGGCAACTAGCGTGGGAGAGTAGGTCGTTGCCGGGAACTTTATAAAAGCCCCGTTTTTATCGGGGCTTTTATTTTTTATATTGTGCTCGGTAAATTGACTATGTAAATCTGAATTATTATCTGAAATAGTGAAAAGAATAACTCTAACTCATATCTTCTTTTTTATCCTTAGCTGGTCATCAGTATCGGCTCAAGCAAAACTAGACGGTCAGTTTTTTGAATATGCTACTTATTATATGAGTAATATTGATCTGCAGACTGGTGCCTCAGATGTACCTTTTTTTCGTCATCGGATATATAGTGATAAATATCCCGTTTTTGTAAAAGTCTGGTTTCGTGCCTCAATTTTATCACCGGCACTTGATATTAATACCCGCACTACATTGATTGAATTGGAAATGCAACCAATTCAGATAAAAGAGTCTGTTGTTATAGATAATCGAAATTTTTCCACCACTACTTCTACGCTTTTAGATGAAGCTAACCCTCCTAATATTATTTCTGTAAACATTCAGCCTAAGGCTTCAATGAAGATTTCTGAATTTGAATCAATGATAAGCAATTTGTTGGTAACAGGGCAATTAGCGCCAGGAGAATACCGTTTCGAATTGAAATTATATTCTGGTTCTTCAGAAGCAGATCTTTCTTTATCAGATCAGGATTCAAAATCAATGATTGTGGAATCTCCCTCAGGAATAAATCTTGAATCTCCAGGAGGTGCGTTAGCTGATACATCATTTAATGTTGTTTATACTACCTACCCTGTTTTTAACTGGAGTAAAGGATCCTGCCGTAATTGTGAAACATATATTCGAGTCGCAGAATTCAAAGTTGGTTATCATTCGTCAACTGAAGAAGCTATTCGCGATGAAAGAATGCTGCCATTTAACCAGTCTGATTTGTGGATGAGATTGGATGATGTAAGTACATATCAATATCCCATATCTGGTGCGCGAAACCTGGAATATGGAAAAATTTATGTTTGGCAGATAAAAGCGAGGGTACCAACCACAAGTGGGATGAAAGATGAAGTTTCCTCCATTTATACTTTTAAAATAGCCAATCCATCACAATCTACAAGTCCAGCTACAGAAGATCTCATTTTGGAGCAATTAAGGCAGGCTATTGGGGATGACCAATTTAATGCCATATTTGGGCCGGGCAGTACACTGGAGGGATTTAAGTCAACAGGAAAAATTTCACTGAATAATACCAATATTGACAAAAATACACTGCAGCAGATATTAAGCCAACTTGCCAAAAAAAATCTAACCATTAATTCTGTTAGGGTTGATTAGGAATATGGTGCGATTAAAACAAATTGGCATGAGTCTGTTATTTATATCTGTGATATTAGGTGGTGATAGGATTGCTATTGTAACGAAAGTGATTGGATCCGTGAATTATACCCGTGGAAATGATGCAAGCAAATCGCTCAAAAAAGGGCATATATTTGAAAGCGGAGATGTAATAAGAACCGAAAAAGGCGGATTTGCAGCGCTAATATTTATTGATGATAAATCAGCTTTAAAAATTAAAGAAAATTCCGAATTAATTATTTCCGGTAAGCGAACAGCGAGAGCCATTGCAAAGGAAATTAATTTGGATAGCGGAACAATACGGGCACAGGTTGGGAAACAAAAGAGAGGAAATTTTGTTATACGTACTTCCGTATCTGTTGCATCNGTAAAAGGAACGGACTTTTGGCTCATTTCAGATCAAAANGTGGGTGATTCAGTCATAGGNCTNGAAGGAATNGTATCNNTATTGAACCANATNTCAGGTGAGACTTTGGATGTTACCAGCGGTTTTACNGGACTATCTTCNATGGATGGNTCATTACAGTCTTTTAAAACAGATCCAAAAACTATTCCGGAAGATCCAGTAGGTTCAGCAGGGGACAGCAAGAAACTTATAATTGAATTTCAAGATGCTTCCGGTAAAAAGAAGACCTTAATTATCGATTATAAATAACATCATTAGTGAAATTCCGATGGTCATTTTTTCGTATAGGGGTTTTTATAATCCCTTTTCTTTTATCCTTACATTTCGNGTTNGCTCANAATCANATTCTAAGTCATATACCACCACCTAATGGAATTATCGGTCAGGATTTAATTCTTTCCGCCTCAACCTTAGAAAATTCGGATCAATTAGATGCAACACTATATTACCGCTTACCAGGTAGTGAATCGTATCAAGAAATCCCCTTCCAGAAAAAAGGCTTTAACTGGGAAGCAACTATTCCTGGCTTTGGACTCACTGTAGATGGTTTGGAATATGTGGTTGCTTTTCAGTTTTGGGATGGACGAATTGCATCATTCCCAACCTTAGATCCATTCAACGAACCTCATTTTCTGAATACCATTCCACCAGAAAATCAAATTCAATTAAGCGAATTTGGTGAGCTCCCTCCGGCAGAAGTGTTAATTCTATCACCGGAACCAAATGAAATCATTGATCAAAATTCCCTGATTATTGCAGCATCATTTTTTAATGCAAATGAGGTAGATGCCGCTACAGTACATCTNCTTTTGGACGGGGTGGACGTCTCTTCAAAAATGATATATGAAGAAGGTATTNTGATCTATGATCCCGGTGCGTTGGATGTTGGNGGTCATACGGTTGAAATACTAATGAAAGATCTTGATCAGCAAGATATAGCGCCGGTAAGATGGNCTTTCATAATTGGGGCTGCCCCAAAAGATATTTCAGAATTAGTTACATATTTTGGAAATATAAACAGTCGATTATCATCGGAAGAAGTTTCAGGTAATGCCCTNAATATTGCTGAAATTTCTGGTGACGTATCTTTGGATGTGAAGTGGGCAACACTAAATACCAACCTGCGCTTAACCACACGAGAATCTCAATATGCTCAACCNCAGAATCGATTTGGTACAAAATTTATTTTCGGAAATATCCTGAATATGGATGTGGGTGATTTTTATCCTCGANTCAGCCCATTTACTATTGATGGGAAACGCGTTCGAGGCATTGGTATTGACGCCAAAGTAAAATGGGTGAGATTGCAATACATTAAAGGNGAATTAAATCGNGCNGTTCATCAGCAGAATAAAATTAATGGTGGTTATCAAATCCTTGCCGACCTTACTAATACTAATGAAGACGGCTCAAAAACATATTATTTGGATCGTACCGGTTTTGCATTCAAAAGAAAAATATTTGGTTTAAAGATGTCAGTGGATTTGTTTCCTAAAAAAATATTGTTTTTTGATAAAGCGGGTATTCATTTTTTGCAAATACGTGATGATACAACTTCTGTGAATCGGATATTAGGAAAAGCAGAATTTTATGCGGATGAATTAGTCCTTGGAGTAACACCGGGCAATTATAATATTGATTCATTTCGTCAAGCACTTGCAGCTGCCGGTCATTCGTTGGAAGCACCNCAATCTCATTGGAAAGGACAGACACCTNTNGACAATTTTGTTATTGGATTCAATCTTGGCAGGTCAGTAGATGATAAGAAATTGACGTTTGATTTCGATTGGAATATGAGCATGTTCAATCGCGATATATGGGATGGCGCTACGCCGAAATCTGATTTAGATACTATGTTGGCTGATTTCGATATTGACACGGATTTGATTCCTTTTGATCCGATAAAATTTCAAGATATATTTATTATGAATATCAATATGTCCCCATTCGTACCAATCGATTTAAATGCAATAACAAAGCGCCCCATATCTTCAATAATCAATATGCCTTCTTCTGCNTTTAACCTTCGTATTAGAGGTCATTATTCACTGAACAATTTTTTAATCGAATACCGCCAGGTAGGTCCTGAATTTGTCTCATTAGGGAATCCTTTTCTGAGGAGTAACACCCGTCAGTTTATCATTTCGGACCGCGTGTCATTATTGGACCGAACATTACTTCTCAATTTTGGATTTAAACATTTAGATAATAAAATTCTCAAGTCGACGGTGAATCCGTTAAATACAAATACTGTATTTTTGAATTTCACTTTTCTACCTGGTCCANGCATGCCATCTATTATTGTGAATTATCAATCTATTGGAAAAAATAATGAAAAAACCCAACTGGATTCTGTTGGGAACACTCTTGTTGATTTGCGGGAAGATTCTAAAGCGGCANCGAATATGATGGCTGTAACTATTCCCTTTAATAGTGGTGATATAAAACAGAACCTGACCTTCAACATGGGTAATGTGACTAATGTGGATCAACTGGTTAAAAAACGAAGTACTGGATACCTGTTTCCTAAAACGGATTCAAAAACTATTTCGATCAATCTTTCTTCTACATTCCCAAGCCAATTAAAAACAATTACTCAATTTAGTCGAACGAAACTGGAAATTCCCTCCATGGACGGCAATAAACTGATAAAAACACCCTATACGTGGACGAATATTTCTATTTCTGGGAATTACCGCCTACTTCAGGACAAAATGCTAGCGAAAGGAACAATATCCCTGTTAAATAGCCAGAGCCAAATAAAATCTCAGTTATTTGGTTTAAGAGCTGGGGCCGATTACCAGATTCGGAACAATCTTACTGCTTCTATCATGAGTCAATTCAGATTGAATTATATTCCAAGTTATAAAAAAGATAAGCTGGATAATGATGGGAATGGAAAAGTAGATAATGCCGGTGAAGTTATGGAAATAAATTCAGCAGGTATTATACTGACAGTTCAATATAACTTTTAGCCGTGAAGGTCACCCCTCAAAGCATCCAAAAGTATATCCAGGAACACTGGATTGGCGGGGTTATTACNTTAGGCGCGATCATTGTTGTTTCTCTTTTCCACTGGTTCGGTGTATTTGATACAATNGAACTAAAAACCTACGATTATCGTTTTAATCGTGTCAGAGGACCGCTTACAGGATGGACTGTTTCCGATTCGACGTATATCAACAGTGGTACAGATGTTGTTTTAGTTGAAGTTGATGATGAGGCTTACCGTCTTTTGCCGGACGAATGGCCCTATCCAAGAGGAAGTGTATGGGGTAGGGTTGTACGGAATCTTTATAAGGCGGGTGCCAAAGTAATCGTTTTTGATATACAATTTGATACTCCTGATAAAAAATCTGAAATTTATCAGGAATTAATTGAGTCAACCTCTCCAGAATATATCATCGGGCAGGTACCTCATATCCGGGATACAACCGAGGCAAATTATATATCCAAGGCTTTACCTTATATGGTACCGCGCCATGGGGATAAAATATTAGGGGAAGCCATCAGTGAGGCGCAGATGTTTGGTACTACAATTGTGATGGATATAAAAATGGCGACAGAGGCAACATCAGTTCCTCCCCAATATATCGTTTATCCTGTTGATCCAGTAAAAAATGCAAACCCAGAAATGGGTTTAATAAATGACCAAATGGATATGGATGGATTTTCACGCCGGTATGCCATTTTTGGAGTTATGGCCCATGAACCNGAAAAATATTATCTGAGCTTAGCGGTAAAAGCGTTAAAAGCATTCAAAGAAATTCCTGACACTGCCAAGCCCTATTTCGATGAAGATAATTTGACATGGGAATATGGAGGGCAAACAATTAAAGCTTATGGCGCTGGAAATACATTTCTTGTGAATTACTATGGCCCGGCTTCTGGATATAAGTACCAGGGTGAAAAAAATCTACCTGCGTGGGGGACATTCCCAAAATATTCATTAGCTTATGTGATTGATACGGAAGATGTTACACTTCGTGATCCGATGGAAGACCTGGATTGGATGAGTCAATTTCTGCCAGGAGANATGCCTGAATGGATCAAAGCAATTGAAGATCCACAAGAACAAAAAGAGATGATGGATGCCATGGGTATGGGTGAAAAATTTGATATCACGAGTTCACCTTTTTATAATAAAATAGTTGTCATTGGTGTTTCTGTAGAGGTATTGCTGGATTTAAAGCGAACACCATATTATAATTTTTGGGGAATTCAACAAATGACGCCTGGGTATGAGACCCATGGCAACGCAATCCAGACCTTATTGGATAATAATTATATTGAAGTTCTAGGTGGGCAGCTCACTGAATTGATTGATGGATATCCATATTCTCTTCCAACACTTCTGAGCCATTCTTTATTGATCGCACTCATGAGTTTAATCGCNTTTTTCATTTTGTCCTTTCTCAATCCCGTTTATGCNGGGATTCTCATTGTTATACAAGGTATTGTCTATTTTGCAGTTGCCTGTGGTCTTTTTGTTGATGATTTATTCTGGTTCGTTAGAAATACATTAACGTCAATTTTGCCGGTTTCAACGGTGGCCGAAAATCCACAATTATTTCAAACATCACTCCCTGAAATTGGAAAATCCTATGTAATACCAATCGTGGCGCCAATTATCAGTTTAGTAGTCACGTACACAGGAAATGTGATTTACAAATTCATCAATGAGCAAAAAAATAAGAGATTCTTAAAAAGCACCTTTGGCGCCTATATTTCTCCTGATTTGATTGATCAGATGTATTCGGATAAACAGGAACCAAAATTGGGTGGCGTTGCTGGATATCATACCGCATTCTTTTCTGACATTCAAANTTTTTCCGNATTTTCGGAAGTGTTGGAACCGGAGCGAATGGTGAGTCTCATGAATGAATACNTNACGGAAATGACTAATATTCTTCTCGAGCATAAGGGTACCTTAGATAAATATATTGGTGATGCAATTGTGGCTTTTTATGGTGCACCAGTCTCTTTGGAAAACCATGAATACCATGCCTGCCTGACAGCTCTGGAAATGGAAAAGAAACTCGAAATGATGAGAAGTCAATGGTCTTCAGATGAAGATTGGCCCAAATTGGTTCATAATATCCGTCACCGTGTAGGCTTGAATTCTGGTCAAATGGTAACAGGGAATATGGGTTCAGCCATGCGGATGAATTATACGATGATGGGGGATACTGTTAACTTGGCTGCGCGTCTTGAGNCAGCGGCAAAACACTATGGTGTTTATATATTGGTTGCGGAGAACACCCAAAAAGTGGTTGCAGACCAATTTGAATGGCGCTTTTTGGATTATCCTCGTGTGAAAGGAAAGAAAAAGGCCGTCAAAATTTACGAACTTTTATCGCTAAAAAATGAATTGTCAGATGATAAAGCGCAATTAGTTAAGGCTTTTGATGAAGGAATTAATCTATACAATAACCAGGACTGGTTGAAAGCAAAAAAGCGCTTTAAGGANGCATTGAGTTTAGAAGAAGAATTTCCATATAGACCAACAACACCATCTGCAGTCTATATAGAACGGTGCGATCATTTCAAAAAGAATCCTCCAAAAAAAGACTGGGATGGTGTTTGGAGAATGACAGCCAAATAAGATCGATTCCTATTCTGAAGCAATCCAGCTTCGCTGTAATTTATACATCTAATTATTATGGAAAAATCCCGCGGAAAAATTCTTTGGATCGATGATGAAATCGACCTTCTCAAACCCCATATTCTTTTTTTAAAAGAAAAAGGATATTTTATTGCTACATGTTCCAATGGTCGAGATGGAATATCGCAATCAAAAGATAAAATTTTTGATCTTGTACTTTTNGATCAATTCATGCCTGGTTTAGATGGNATGGATACACTTCGAGAAATTAAANGTAACAATCCGGCACTACCGGTAATTATGATTACCAAGAGTGAAGAAGAATGGTTGATGGATGAAGCCATTTCAGAAAAAATAGCACATTTTTTGATNAANCCTATAAATCCCAACCAAATTTTTATTGCCTGTAAACAAGTGCTTGAAGATTCAAAAATTCGTGGCGAAAAAACCACTAGTGGCTATTTGCAGGAATTCCAAAAAATAGAAAAAAATATNGAGGATGCATCAACTTTTGAAAATTGGTGGAAAATTTATTATCGGCTGGTGAAATGGCAATTGGATTTTGAAGAACAAAAGGAAGAGAGTTTAAATCAAATATTGAATGAACAAATCCAAACGGGTAATCGAAAATTTACTAAATTTGTTGAGAATAATTATAAAACTTGGTTATCCGTACAAGATCGTCCAATCTTGTCCAGTGATATCTTTCAAAATTCAGTTCAACCCTTATTAGAAAATAACGAAAAAGTTTGCCTTCTAGTTATGGATGCTATGCGACTGGATCAGTTTATGGCACTTTATCCACTATTGGCTGAAAATTATTCTATTCAGATAAAAAGTTCTTGTTCAATCCTTCCTACAGCGACACCATTTAGTCGAAATGCAATTTTTTCAGGATTGCTCCCAGATGCATTTTGCCAAAAATATCCAAAACAAATTGAAACAATGTCAATNGATAAAGGAAGNTTAAACCAATTNGANGAAGAGTTTTTAATTGGTCAATTAAAGAGATTAGGTCTGGATAATAAATCTCTCCATTACCATAAAATATGGAAGGTTGATGAAGGGCAAAAATTTCAATCTAGAATTTCNCAGTATATCAAATATGAATTATTAGCAATTGTAGTGAATTTTGTTGATCAGTTGGCTCACCGGCGATCGGAATCTGATGTTTTAAAAGAAATGGTTCCGGATGAAGCCGGATATCGCCAGGCAGTAAAAGGTTGGTATAAAAATTCTTGGATTCGTGCNGTATTAACAGAATTNGGTTCCGCTGGNTTTAAGGTAGTAATGACCAGTGATCATGGTAGTAAAATGGTAAANCGTAGTACCATGGTGGCAGCTGATAAATATTCTTCTACAGGGATCCGTTACAAACATGGAAGGAATATTAATGCCAGTAATAAAAGTGCAGTCGATATCAGAGAATTATACAGTTATCACTTGCCAGCTCTAGGTCACCAGACAAATTATTTATTAGCAAAGGATGATTACTATTTTCTATACCCCAATGAACAGCGCAAGTATAAAAATATGTTAAAAGGTAGTTTTCAACATGGNGGTATCTCCATGGAAGAAATGTTGGTTCCGGTTTTAATTATGGATCCAAAATGACAGAACATATTTTTTCTTCTGCAGCTGATACACAAAAATTCGGTCAAAATTTTGCACCAAAAATACCAGATAAATCCGTAGTCGCTTTAATAGGAGAACTTGGTACAGGAAAAACGACCTTTACCCAAGGATTTGCTAAAGGTATCGGCATTGAAGACCATGTAATTTCTCCCACATTTAAGCTAGTAAGTGAATATAATTGTAATGATCAAATTCTTTACCATATTGATTGCTATCGTTTAAATACACCAGAAGAGTTTTTGAATATTGATGGTGAACATTATTTAAATCCGCCGAAAGGCATTACGATCATCGAATGGCCTGAACGAATTGAGCTTTACTGGTCAAATGATTGGACTTATATATATTTCCATCATATCCCGGATAAGCCCAATTCTAGATTAATCAAAATTTCAGGTAAGTTTTAATGAATATTCTTGCCATTGATACATCAACAGATTGGTGTGGAATTGCACTCGTTCAAAATGGAGAATGCAGATATAAAATAGAAGAACAAATTCCCCGAAAACATGCAGAAAAACTTCCTCGTTTTTATGAATTGCTAAAGGATCAAACTAATCTTGATGAGATCAATTTAAATGCTTTAGCCGTATCAATTGGACCAGGTTCATTTACAGGATTACGTGTTGGTTTGGGCTTTACAAAAGGTTTGGCCTTTGCAAAAGAATTACCGATTATACCTGTTCCAACTTTACAAATCATAGCAGCAAACAGTGGGTTAATAATAGATAAATTTACAGTAATGATGTATTCACATCGGGATATTATATATTATCAGAGGTTCACATTTTCTAATAATCAATATAAACCAATAAATGAGGAAAAAGTGGGTAGTTGGAATTCAATTGAACATCCCGAATCAGCTGTTCATTGTGGATGTGAAAAATTAGTGGTGAATCAAACATATCCATCTGTCCACCCCTCTGCTGAAATGGCCGGATTATTAGCTGAAAAAAACTTTAATGAATGGGTTTTGGAAAATCCCTACACCCTAGAACCAAATTATATTTCTCCGTTTGAATTAGGTCCAATAAAGTGAAAATCCGAAGCGCAACGTTGAAAGATTTGGTTCCAATACAAAAAATGGAAGGACGGATATTTAAAAATCCATGGTCAAATAAATCCATTCAAAATGAATTAAAAAGAGATAGGAATTCCTTGAATCTAGTAGCGGAAATAGATAAAAATATTATAGGATATTTTTTTGCTCACCTACTAGATAAAGAAGTGCATATATTAAATATTGCCATTGATCTTACTTATCAGCATCAAGGATATGGGAAGCAATTTTTTAATAAAATATTAGAAAATTATCTTCAATATGCTGATGTGTATTTGGAAGTGAAACGATCTAATTTTCCTGCTATAAATTTGTATTTGAATTTCGGTTTTGAAGAAATTGATATTCGTGAAGCATATTATGCAAATGGTGAGGATGCGGTTATCATGGTAAAAAGGGAAAAAACTCATGGCTTGGTTTCGTCGAAAAGATAAAAATATTGCAGAACTGGGGAAAAAAAATATTCCCAGTGGACTGTGGACAAAATGTCCTACCTGTACGGAAATTCAATACAAGCCCGAACTGGATAAAAATTATTCCGTATGCCGACATTGTGGTCACCATTTTCGCGTGTCTCCAGCAATCTACCGCGAACTCCTTTTGGATCAAGGAAGTTTTCAAGAATTATTTGGAAATGTAAAATCTGCTGATCCGCTCAAATTTAAATCGGGAAAAAAATATACAGATCAGTTGGAAACTGCTATGTCCAAAACTAATCAAAATGATGCCATTAACTGCTATTCCGGAAAGATTAATGGTAAACGCATCATTCTTGGTATTATGAATTTCGAGTTTATTGCTGGCAGTATGGGGTCAGTGGTGGGCGAATTGGTATCTCGTTCAATAGATCTAGCTCGGGAGGAAAAATCACCGTTTGTCCTCGTTTGTGCTTCAGGAGGGGCGAGGATGCAGGAATCTGCTTTATCTCTTATGCAGTTGGCAAAAACCAGTTCAAAATTAGCACGCTTTCAGGAAGAAGGCGGATTATTTATTCCAATTCTAACTGACCCAACTACAGGCGGGGTCACAGCCAGTTTTGGTATGCTGGGTGATGTTATTCTTGCTGAGCCAGGAGCACTTATTGGGTTTGCTGGTCCGCGCGTGATTAAACAAACCATTGGGGAAGATTTACCAGAAGGGTTTCAGCGTGCAGAATTCCTGCAGGACAAGGGGTTTCTTGATCACATTGTTCCTCGGGAAAATATGAAAGAAATGCTTTCAAATTTAATTGGATTACTTGTTTCATGAAGCAGATCTCGATTTTAATTGCCAATGATGATGGCATTTTTGCAGATGGAATTTATGCATTATGGGAAGCAATGGCTGAGATTGGGGAAACAACAGTTGTTGCGCCTAATACAGAAAAGAGTGCCGTGGGCCATGCTATTACACTTTCTGATCCGATTCGTATTGAAAAAGTTAAAAGATCGGGCGGATTCAGTGGCTATGCTGTGAATGGTACACCAGCAGATTCGGTCAAGATTGCGGTAAAAGCAATTATGGATAAAAAACCAGATATTATTATTTCGGGAATAAATGCCGGCGCAAATATTGGCCAGAGCCTACTTTATTCGGGAACAATTTCCGCTGCAACGGAAGGCACCTTTTTGGGAATACCTTCAATTGCTATCAGTTTGAATTCACTTAAAGGCGGAGATTTGTCAGGGGCAAAGATGGTTGCTCAAAAAGTGGTCAAATCAGTTTTAGAGCATGAATTGCCTAATGGAACACTACTAAACGTGAATGTTCCGAATATTCCAGAAAATGAATTTAAAGGCTACCAGATAACCCAACAGGGTTCAATTTATTTCAAAGATAGTTTTGAAAAACGAGAAGACCCTCGTGGACGATTGTATTATTGGATGCGGGGGAAAATTATAAATCCTGATACTGATATTCAAAATGACGGGGTTGCTTTAAAGAAAGGGTATGTGAGTATTACGCCTTTGCAACTGCAGATGACAAATATGAGTTATTTAGCTGAATTAAAAAAATGGGAGATTCAGTGAATCATTTGCATGCGGGGGGTGTTGTTATCCTTGATTTTGGTTCTCAGTACACGCAATTGATTGCACGAAGAATTCGTGAACAGAATGTCTTTTCGGAAATATTACCCTCCAATACCAATATAAAAATAATTATGGAAAGGAAACCCAAAGCGCTGATTCTTTCCGGTGGACCGAGCAGTGTATTTGAAAAAACTGCTCCCCAATTTGACATAAACATTTTTGATATAGACATTCCTATTTTAGGAATATGTTATGGCTTTCATCTATTAGCCCATCACTATGGCGGAAAGGTTGAATCGGGAATTCAGGGTGAATATGGATTAGTTAATATTCATCTGGATCAGTCTGATTCAATACTATATGGTATTTCAGATGGGACACAAGTATGGATGAGTCACATGGATAAAGTTCAAGAACTACCGAAAGGGTGGTCCGTTCTTGCTAAATCATCTAATGGTATGGTAGCAGCGATGGCTAGTGTGGAAACAAAAAGGTATGCTACTCAATTTCACCCAGAAGTTGCCCATACAGTAGAAGGTGAATCTATTATAAACAATTTTTTATTTAAACTGGCCTGCTGCGAGCCCAATTGGACTGCAGGTAATTTTATTCATGAACAAATCGAAACAATTCAAAATCATGTGGGGGATGGGAAAGTGATTTGTGGTGTGAGTGGTGGAGTGGATTCTTCTGTAGTGAGCGCATTAATTCATAAGGCTGTGGGGAGTCAATGTACATCAGTCCTAATTGACCATGGGATGTTACGAAAGAATGAAGCATCTCATTGTATTTCTGCCTTGAAAGATGGTCTAGGAGTTAATATTTTGTCTTTTGATGAATCAGATGTTTTTTTATCTAATTTGTCTGGAGTCATTGAACCGGAAAAGAAACGAAAAATAATTGGCGAACAATTTATCAGATCATTTGAAAAAGTTGCAGCCCAGATAGGAGATGTGTTTTTTCTTGCTCAGGGAACTCTTTACCCTGATGTGATTGAAAGTGGCGAGGGTGTTGGCAATTCAGCCCATATTATTAAAAGCCATCATAATGTGGGAGGATTACCTAAGGATATGAATTTTAAATTGATTGAACCTCTTAGGCAGTTATTCAAAGATGAAGTTCGAAATGTTGGAAGAGAATTGGGATTACCTGATTTACTGATTAATCGGCACCCGTTTCCTGGGCCCGGATTGGCAGTTCGGGTAATCGGGGAAGTTACAAAAACACGATTAGATATATTAAGAGAAGCAGATGACATTTTTATTAAAACGCTCCATGAAGAAGGACTATACGATGAAATATGGCAGGCGTTTGCTGTACTTATTCCGGTGAAAACAGTAGGCGTTATGGGCGACCAAAGAACCTACGAAAATTTATTAGGGTTGAGAGCAGTTACTAGTAGTGATGGTATGACTGCAGATTGGTTTAGAATGCCCGATGAAGCACTAACAAAAATTTCGAATAAGATTGTGAATTCTGTGAAAGGAATTAACCGTGTCGTGTACGATGTCACGTCAAAACCTCCCGGAACTATTGAGTGGGAATAAACTTTAATTAATTCTTATATTTCGTTTAATTCGTGGTAAAGTGATTCATTTCACAGACTAATAAATAAAAAGCTAATTAAATTCAAAATATTATGTGTGGAATAGTAGGCTATTACGGTAAACAAGATGCAGTCCCAATTCTGATTAATGGGCTCAAGCGTCTGGAATACAGAGGGTATGACTCTGCAGGCATTGCTGTTTTGGGGCAGGATGGTATCCAATCTATCAAAAAAAGCGGAAAAGTATCAGGGTTGGATAAACAGGTAGATGATTCCGTCTTAAAAGGAGAGATTGGGATTGGTCACACGCGCTGGGCAACCCATGGTGAACCCAATGACAAGAATGCCCACCCTCACTTTGATCAAACAGGAAAAATTGCCCTTATCCATAATGGAATTATTGAAAATTATTCCGCCATTAAAAAAGTTCTTGTTGATAAAGGTATAGAGTTTAAAAGTGATACAGACACTGAAGTTCTAGTACAATTGATTTCTGATATCTATTATGCTGATGGTCTTTCATTTGAACAGGCAGTCCAGACTGCACTGAGTCAAGCGATTGGGACTTATGGAATTGTAACTATGTGCAGTGATGAACCTAAAAAACTGGTTGCTGCGATACATGGAAGTCCGCTTGTAATTGGTCTTGGAGAAAAAGAGTATTTCATTGCCAGCGATGCTTCCCCAATTGTTGATCATACTCGAAATGTAATCTATTTAGATGAAGGGGAAATGATTGTAATCAATGAAAATGATTATGAGATTAGATCGATTAACGGTGATATAATTACCAGTAAAATATCCACGGAAATCGGATTTTCCATTGAGGAAATTGAAAAAGGGGAATTCCCACATTTTACTCTTAAGGAAATTCACGAACAAGTTAATACAATAACTGATACAATGCGGGGTAGAATACGTTTGGATAATGGAACAGCACATCTTGGAGGTATTAATGACCATTTAGATCGGATTCAAAAAGCGGATAGAATTTATATTACCGCATG
>PBBH01000021.1 GCA_002716525.1 Fidelibacterota bacterium
TGGAACGTGCCGACCAATGCCTCTCTAACTCTTAATATTAAGTAACTTAAAATAATCTCTCATTTCTTACACAATAGTCTACACACAATGAAATTTTTTTGTTCGCTCTAATAATTTGAGCCAGAGGGGAGAATCGAACTCCCGTCGCGTCATTACGAATGACGAGCTAAACCACTCAGCTACTCTGGCGTTAAATCATCTAAAGAATTTAGTATAACTTAATATTACTAATTTTGGAGGAAATCCCCAAAATACATAAAAATATACAAATTATTAAATACCTGTAAATCCATATATTATTTAACTTACTGGATTGTAGTATTGTATATATAACAATGTTTTCGTAATGCGTAGGTCAGCGGTTCGATCCCGCTCAGTGGCTCTTATCCCCTTGGTGTTAATAATAACGCTAAAACAAAGTTTTATTTTTTAATAAAACCGCTACCTAGCATTTAATATTAATTTTTTATTATTAGCATTAGACCAAGAACAAAAAGAAAAAAGTTGGAATATTTAATATATTTCCTCCCATCAATTCTAAAATAAAGATATTTTTCTACTGTAAAGAATGTGACTGGTCCCAAAATCCAATAAACAAAATTAAATATGTTTAAAAAACTATTGTCATTAAATGCTATAATGAGAGTTATTATTTGAAATAAAGCGAAAGTTAAATAACAAATAGCGATTGTTGTTCTTTTACTATCTTTGGATAAATTTTTACTGAATACTATAGCAGAAAGTAATGCGCCCCCTAGATTAGTTATACCGTGGATCATACCCATTATCATTAAATATAAAGATTCATATTTAATAAGAAATTTTATCAATCTATTAATTGATAGAATGTTTTCTTTAATGGAAACGACAACTAAAAAAATCCCAACAAAAAGATTTATTTTAATTGAATTCAAATTTGTTAAGTAAAGAAATAAAATTATAAGAGGGATACTGAATAATAATAATCTTTTATAAAACTGAATATCTATCTTATTCAAATTATTTTTCAGTTGAAAAAAACTAATTAAGATTGATGTTGGTAATAAAATTATAAGTGCATATTGAAAATTATATCCAAGTATTAAAAGTAATGGTGTGCCAAATAATAATACTCCGGTCCCAAAAATAGACTGCACTATAGCAGTAATCAATATAGTTATGAGAATATAATAATCCATTTTCTCACATATTATTTTAATTGCACGAATCTAAAATTGTAACTACGAACACTTTTTATTACGGAGGTCAGCGACTCGATCCCGCGCAGTGGCTTATTATTATATCAAAATCTTTTAATTTATTATTGAACAGATAATTACTCTACAATGAGTAAATCCAATTCAAAAATCAGCGTGGAGTTCGGTGGGATTATGCCTTTATCCTGGCTGCCGTAACCCAAATTCGGTGGAATAGTCAATTTTCGTTTACCGCCCACTTTCATCCCTAGGATACCTTGATCAAATCCCTGTATCATCTGTCCAGCACCAAGGGTAAATCGTAACGGTTCCCGCCCGGGATTTAAAGAAGAATCAAATTTTGTTCCATCTTCCAGCCAGCCAGTATAATTGACGGTTATAATACTATATTTTACTGCTTCAGCGCCTTGGCCAACAATAATATCTTCAATGATTAATTCACCGCTCATATTTTTATCATCCTTACTACACCCGGCAACCAGAAGTATAATTGCCATTGTGATTAGCCATTTTATTTTCATTTATATTCTCCAATAGAAAGGCCGAAGTTTACATTAATTGACTGAAAGGAATTACCGTAAATTTCTCTATGTGAAAAACGATATATTCAATAATGTCAGCCACACCATCATTATTTAACCAAAATTTGCCACCTTTGGCGGATCGTATCCGTCCCCAATCGTTAGATGAATTTATCGGTCAGTCCCACCTCATTGATGATCAAAAATTATTATCGAAACTCCTAGAAAAAGAGCAATTATTTTCACTCATTTTCTGGGGCCCCCCCGGTACCGGGAAAACCACCCTTGCACGGATTATCGCCAATACCTTGAAAACGGCATTTCATGAATTATCAGCTGTGTCAAGTGGAGTGAAAGATTTAAGACAGGTCATCGATAAGGGGAAAGCAAATCGAGATACAGGTCGGCCCACCATTCTATTTATTGATGAAATCCACCGTTTTAGTAAATCCCAACAGGATGCTTTACTTCATGCGGTGGAAGAAGGCGTTGTTACGCTGATTGGTGCTACTACTGAAAACCCATCTTTTGAAGTGATCAGTCCTTTGCTATCAAGATGTAGAGTTCTCACTTTAAAACCTTTGAATGAAGACCAGTTAGTCAAAGTACTGCACCGGGCTTTAAGTCAAGATATTCTTCTATCAAAAGAAGCAATAAAAATTGGCAAAGATGCAAAATCGAAGCTGATTCAATCTGCCGGCGGCGATGCGCGAAAAATGTTAAATACCCTTGAACTGGCCGCTAGCATGATTGATAGAGATAAAAGTATTTCTTCAACAATTCTGAAAGAAGCTCTGCAAAGCAAAACACATCTTTATGATAAAACGGGCGATTACCATTACGATGCAATTTCCGCTTTCATTAAATCTGTCAGAGGAAGCGATCCGGATGCAGCGGTCTATTGGCTGGCCGTTATGTTAGAGGGGGGTGAAAAACCCGAATTTATCGCCCGGCGACTAATCATTTTGGCATCGGAAGATATCGGCAATGCCGATCCTCAGGGACTGACCATCGCAACGTCGGGATTCCAAGCCGTTCATATGATCGGTATGCCGGAAGCAGCTATCATCCTTTCACAGGTCACTACTTATCTTGCAAGCGCCCCCAAATCAAATGCTAGTTATATGGCTGTGAAGACCGCCACGGAAAAGGTATCAAAAGAAGGTGCTTCTGATGTCCCACTACACCTGCGCAATGCCCCCACCGGTCTCATGAAATCCCTGGATTATGGCAAAGATTACGATTATCCCCACAATAATCCGGATCATTTTGTGGAAGCGGATTATTTTCCCGAAGAAAAATCGGAAACCTTTTACCATCCCACCGAGTTAGGTTATGAAGAATTCATCCGAGAGCGGCTAAGCAAACTTTGGCCAAAAAGATATTCTAAATAATGTGGTTTTTTAGATCAAACTCATGTTTCACTTTGAGAGGATTTTTCTTTCTTATCCTCTTTTTTTCATTCATTATAGCTCAAGATGACCGCCTTCGCCTCAAACAAGCCGATGTCCTAGAAAATATCACTGTCAATGGCCAATCCATGCAATATTTAAAAGGGAATGTCATTTTTACAAAAGGTGAAATGGTCATGAATTGCGATTGGGCCCGTTTTAACCAACGCACCGATCAGGGCTTTCTTTTTGGTAATGTATCCATGGTCAAAGATGTGCAGAGTCTCACCTGCGATTCTCTATTTGTGGATTCTCCCAAGGATATAATGATTGCCTACAGTAAAACCCATGTCTGGGATACGACCTACAGTTTAGTTGCTGATACCTTGTTTTATTTTTCAGAGCTGGATAGCGGATCAGCCAATGGCAATGCAATTCTAATCCAGGATCAACAAACAATCAAAGGTGATCGAATAGAATATGTTGAATTACCGGAAGTTGACGGAGTGTCTTATGCTGCAATGGGGAATGTTTCCATTACCGAAGAGGGGCGCGTTGCCACCTGCGGTGAGGCCATTTACGATCGGGAGAATGGGAAAACCGTCCTACGCATTAAACCGGAAATTGTGGATAATAATCAGACTATTTCTGGAAGTGAAATTTATTTGGAATATGAAGAGGATGTACTGAAAAGTCTTTTTATTCCCAAGGAAGCCCACGTCATCCATCCTGTCAAAGGGATCCGGGAATGGACAGAAATCGCAGATGGTGATACCGCCAAATATCAGGACTCACTCGTATTTTCTGATGACATGACAGGTTCCACCCTCCGCGGGTTTTTTGTAGATGGGAACTTGGACTCCATGCGTCTAGAAGGCATGGCCACCACCTTGTATCATATTTTTGAAGATTCTGTTTATCAAGGGAAAAATGAATCTTCAGGAGATACAATTTCCATGAAGTTTGGAGCAGATGATTTAGAAAAAATATTTGTTTCTGGAGGTTCTCGCGGTACATACACACCGGACTCTACTAACGCTGATATGGAAGGGGCCGTTGTTTATGAATCAGAAGATATAGAATATGACGTGGCTAATGAATTCACCAACCTGCACGGTGACGCGATCATTGACTATACCAATGTAAATCTCAACGCTGGTTTCATCAATGTTGCATGGCAAAATAACCTGCTGAAGGCATACCCCGAATCCATGTTGGATTCCACCTATGGTCGAATCAGGCCTACCATGGTGGAACAGGGTGAAGAACCTATGGTTGGCGACACAATGATGTACAATTTGGAAACACGTCACGGGAAAGTCCTTCGTGGGAAAACAAAAGCACAGGATGGCTATTACCATGGTCAGGAAATCCGTAATCAGGATATGGATGTGCTGTATATCGATGATGCGGTCTATACTACGTGCGATCTGGATGAGCCCCATTTTCATTTTGAAAGCCGCAATATGAAGATGATCAATGAAGATAAAGTGGTTGCCCGTCCTATTATCTTATATATTGCTAATATTCCTATTTTTGGATTGCCCTTTGGTGTTTTTCCACATCAGAAGGGCCGCCGACACTCTGGGTGGATCATGCCATCCTATGGAAATGACAGCCGCTGGGGGCAGTATATCAATGGCCTAGGTTATTATTGGGCACCAAACGATTATTTTGATACAAAATTTACAATGCGCCTTTATGATCGGGATGGAGCCACCCTCCGTTTACAAAATAATTATGATAAACGATATGCCTTTTCAGGCAGACTAGATTTAGAAACGGAACAACGGTTTTCTGGATCAACACTGCCAGAAGATCGGGATATTTACAAATTATCTAAAAACCGCCAGAGTGATTATGTTGTACGCTGGAGCCATAGTCAGAAACTTCGAAATAACCAGTCCGCGTCTGTAAATGCCAGTTATTATTCCAGCGGAGATTATAACCGTAGGACTGGGATCGAACAAAGCAAGCGTCTGAATCAACAGGCAGTTTCCAATGCCACGTACTCCAAACGTTGGCCCAAATCCCGCAATAGTCTAAGTGTCAATTTATATTCGAGACGGAATTTGATGGCTGATCGCAAGGTAAATCCCAATTCTGCATTTTTCACTGAGCCAACAAAAGCTGGGAATCAGATTAACATTACAAACAATACTTTTCCACAATTGGCTTTTTCTCACAGCCAGCGAGCCCTTTTCCCCACTAAAGCAAAAAAGAAAAAATGGTATCATAATATTAATTATCATTATTCCTCTCGTTTTACCAATAACGTGAAAAATTATTACGAGTCAGAATCCTATGCGGTCAATGACAGTACAGCCGGTTACCGCTGGATCATGGATGAAAATGCAAATCCGACAGAAAACACTTTTTCAGATTATATCATGTCTCATTCTTCAGGGTTAAATATGTCTTCTAAAATTTTAAAATATTTTAATGTGTCCCCCAATATTCAGCTTAAATCGGACTGGGTAAACCGTTCCTTTACTGGTGTTATTGATTCCACGGGGAAAATCAACCGAAATGAAGTAAAAGGTTTTGCTGCTCGAACGACAGGATCATTCAATATCAATATGAATACTCAAATTTACGGCCTCTTTCCAGCAAAGCTGGGCAGGATCGAAGCCATCCGCCATGTAATTTCTCCCACCCTTGGTTATTCATACCGCCCTGATTTTTCACAAGAAGTATTTGGTGCCAATCCCGGTTATTATGAGATCATTCAGCAGGATAATGGAGAATCAGTATATTTTGACCGTTTTTCGGGAACATTGGCCGGTGGTACCCCGCGCGGTGAAAGCCAATCCATGAATATATCATTTAACAATGTGTTTCAGGCTAAAATTTTGGATGGTGATGAGGAGAAGAAACAGGATTTATTTTCCTGGCGAATGAGTACCAGTAAGAATTTCGTTGCTGATGATTTCCAATGGAGCAATTTAAGTTCCTCCGTCCGAGCTAATATTAGCCGGAAAATGAACTTGGATTTTTCCATGACGCATGACTGGTATGATTTTGATAAAGAAAAAAATATGCGTATTAATNCAATCAGNANNAAGGGNGGTTTACCTGCNCCNAGATTGATTAANGTNCGTTTTTCNACNGGATTTCGANTTGCNGGNAAACGGCTGTCATTTTCTGNNGAAGAAGAATCANCAGAAGAAGATACAACGNANATTGAACANCGAGTGGATGGAGCCAATCTNNCNAATTTGTTTTCTGATACGGGNGGTANAGATCAGAAAAATACAGAAAATTTATGGTCCACTTCAGCTAGTTTCAGTTTTGCTTATAACAACGCAAATCCTAACAACCCCCAAAAAACATTCTGGATGTCCACCAATTCAGTTATTCAATTAACCGAAAATTGGAGAGTGAACTACAACGCACGATTTGACCTTATCAATCAGGATTTAGTAAGTCATACCTTTTCTCTTTACCGTGATCTTCACTGTTGGGAACTTAGTGTTAACTGGACACCAAATGGATATGCTTCTGGTATATATTTTAAACTAAATGTAAAATCGCCCAACTTAAAAGATTTGAGGCTAGAACAAAGGGGCGGGGCATTTAACCTGCCATCCCTATATGACCGTTAATAAATTTTAGAGTTGCCATGTTTTGCCCTGAATGTAGTAGTGAATACTTGGATGACATTNCTATTTGTAGTGACTGCGGTGTTTCNCTGATCGATGTCCAACCAGAATCCGAATTATTGTCCAATATGNATTGGATTACTATTGCAGATTTCAGCGGCGCTGTTTTTGCTGAAATGGCAGTTGAGATATTGAAAAAGAATCACNTNCCCTGTTACACAAAAGGNGATTTTTTAAATTCCGCATTCAATATTAAAGCATTGAGCCTGTATGGTGGCTCTATGAAATTGTATATTCCTAGTTCATTTCAGACACAGGCAGAAAGATTATTGGAAAATATTATTTCTAACAATGGCTAAAGAAACCATTCAATCAATTAAAGGTACAAAGGATATTCTTCCGGATCAGTCCCATGNCTGGCAAGCGTTAAAAGTTATCATACGCAGCACCATGAATAACTACGGATATAAAGAGATACGTACCCCTGCTTTTGAGCGCACCGAATTATTCTCTCGGGGTGTGGGAGAAGAAACGGATATTGTATCCAAAGAAATGTACAGTTGGACGGACCAGGGAGGTGAAAAGCTAACACTTAAACCGGACCTGACAGCGCCAGTAGTCCGAGCCTTTATTCAACATAATCTTCGGGAACAGAGCCCGATCAATAAACTCTATTATATTGATACACTGTTTCGGCGAGAACGCCCCCAAAAAGGACGCTATCGTCAGTTTCATCAGTTTGGGATTGAAGCTTTTGGATCTGAAAATCCTGAAATCGATGCAGAAGTGATTGCCGTAGCCCTTGCGGTGCTTAACAAGCTTGGGTTAGAAGGTCTTACATTAAAATTAAATTCAATCGGTTCCCCAGAATGCCGTACGCTATACCGCCANGNAATTCGGTCATACCTAAAACCATATTTAAACGATTTGAGTGAGATTAGTCAGCGGCGGTTNGACAAAAATCCCCTTCGCATTTTGGACACCAAAATCCCACATGAAATTGAAATTCTAAATGATATACCAAATGTCAGCGATTCCTGGACACCAGAAGACAAGGCCCATTTCGAAGAATTGAAATCTCTTCTTGATGCGATGGATATTCAATATTCACTGGCCCCCCGGCTTGTACGCGGGTTGGATTATTATACCCGNACCACTTTTGAGATCACCTCTTCTGCCCTGGGTGCCCAAGATGCACTCTGCGGTGGCGGCCGTTACGATGGNCTGGTGAAGACACTGGGCGGAAAAGCGACGCCGGGAATTGGTTTTGCCGCTGGTATGGAACGTATACTATTGGCCATGGGTAATTTTGATTCAAACATCAACAATACCCAATTATATATTGTAGGACTTGGTGACACGGTACGACCGGTAGTAGTAAAATTAGCAGAAGATCTAAGGCAAAATAATATCCGTACAAATTTTGACCCATTGCGTCGATCCTTAAAAGCACAAATGCGTGAGGCCAACAANACAGATGCTAGGTATGCTATCCTCATTGGAGACCAGGAATTGGAAAGCGGAGAGGTAGAATTAAAGGATCTATCTACGGGAGATCAGGAAAAAATTGCTTTAGATAAATTAGTAGACCATATCAATTCTTTGCCATTTTAAAAATTCATTTTAGATTATATATGCGCGCGTGGGAACTGGGTGTCCCCGCTAAATAAACCCTAAAAAATTAAATGAGTTCGAAACCTATATTAATCGTTGAGTCGCCATCCAAGGCAAAGACCATCTCCAAATACCTTGATGGTAAATATGAGGTTATGGCCTCTGTAGGCCATATCAAAGATCTACCTAAAAAAGAATTGGGTGTTGATGTAGAAAATAATTTTGCCATTGAAGAAAACGTGCTCCCAGATAAAGAATCTTTTATGCGTGAATTCAAGTCTTTGGCAAAACAAACTAATCAAATTGTCATTGCCACTGATCCAGATCGGGAAGGAGAAGCTATTGCAGCCCATATTGCTAGTGAAGTAGATCCGGATAAAATCTCCCGCGTTCAATTTACTGAAATCACCAAAGAAGGGGTGGAAGAAGGAATGAATGATTTTCGCGGTATTGATCAGGATTTGGTAGAAGCACGGAAGGCCCGGCGTATCATTGACCGGCTCGTAGGGTATAAAGTTTCCCGTGTTCTTTGGAGTACGTTAAAAAAGAATATGAAATTTGTAGAAGTAACCCTTTCTGCTGGACGTGTCCAGTCTGCTACTCTGCGAATAATTGTTCAACGGGAAAGATTAAGACAGGCTTTCCATCCAGCGATATATTACGATTTAAAAGCAGTTTTTCAATCGAAAGGTAAAGATTTTTCAGCAAAGCTAGTACGTGTGGACAAAAAACGTATAGCCATTGGAAAAGATTTTGATCCAAATACGGGTCAATTGAAAAACAAAGATGTCTTATTATTATCCAAATCCCAAGCTGAAGCATTAGTAAAAGAATTACATAAAGGGGTATGGACTATTCATGGTGTAGAAGAAAAAATTATTAATTCTCATCCCAAACCGCCTTTTACAACCTCCACTTTACAGCAAGAAGCGGCACGAAAACTCCGCTCTTCTGCCCGTAAAACCATGCNCACTGCACAACGCCTCTACGAAAAAGGGCTTATCACTTATATGCGGACCGACTCTACCGTTTTGTCAGCGGAAGGAATCAATGGCGCCCGAAATGAAATTAAATCCCGCTTTGGAAAAGAATATTTGCCTGATCAAGCCAGAGTTTATGCTACCAAGGTTANAAATGCCCAGGAAGCGCATGAAGCCATTCGTCCTGCTGGTGTTACATTTGCTTCAGTCGATGCAGTCCGGGCTGCAATTGATGAAGACGCGGCAAAGCTATACGATTTGATCCGGAAAAGGACCCTCGCTTCTCAAATGGAATCAGCAAAAGTAAAGCAAATCAAAGTCACCATTGAAAATCAAAAATCTGAATTTCGCGCTAATGGGAAAGTGATTCTTTTCCCAGGNTATATGGCGGCATATGTAGAAAGCACCGATCGCCGAAGCGGTATCACAGAGGATCAGGAAACAATTCTACCTGATTTGTCCAAAGGCCAAACNCTNACCTGCAANGANTTATCGGCNGAANAACATATGACCAAACCGCCAGCACGATTCACNGAAGCTTCTCTNGTTAAAGAACTTGAAGCACAGGGAATNGGNCGCCCTTCCACNTTTGCCAGTATTATGGGCACAATACAACGCAGGACATATGTAACCAACGACCGTGGAAAACTAACGCCAACATTTCTTGGTATTGCCGTTACACAACTACTGGAAAATCATTTTACCACTCTGGTTGATTCCCAATTCACAGCNAATATGGAGNATNNACTTGATGCTATNTCCCGCGGCGAATTAGAACCAATCCCCTTTATGTCAGAATTTTATTTTGGATCGGATGGACAAGCAGGCCTGGAAACCATGTTGGAAGAAAAAGTTGATATTGGCAAAGCCTGCACCGTGAAATTGGATTACGATGGTGATCCGATTGAAATCCGNGTAGGNCAATATGGNCCATTCGTTCAACAGGGAGAAAAGCGNAAATCTGTGCCCGCCGATNTATTTTTAGGAGACTTGAATGTGGACAAGGCATTGGAAATCCTTAACCAGGANNTCAACGAAGANCGGGAATTNGGCACTGACCCNGAATCNAGAGAAACAGTCCTCATGAAGATCGGACCTTATGGCCCTTATGTTCAATTNGGAGATACTAAAACCCGAAAGGCCATCCCAAAAGGAACAGATCTNNAAGAAGTGGANTTGGATTTGGGTTTAANACTTTTAGCCCTCCCNCGCACGTTGGGAAAGCANCCNGATACGGGCGAAGATGTNAAAGCAGATTATGGCCGTTTTGGACCCTATGTATCTGCAGGAAAAGGAAAGAATGGCCGGATACCCCCGAACCTCTCCCCTCTCACTATTGAGTTAGCAGAAGCGTTGCAACTTATTGCCAAAAAGTCCAGTGGTCCGCAAGAATTGCGTACACTAGGCGATCATCCTAATACAGGAGAAGCTCTGATCTTGAAAGATGGTCGTTATGGCCCTTATATTACGGACGGAAAAGTGAACGCTTCCCTGCCCCGTGAAACCGAACCGGACCAGTTGACGTTGGAAGCAGCAGTAGAGATCATCAATAAAAAGCGGGCTGCACCCCCAAGAAAAAAACGGCGAAAGAAAAAATGAATCGATTTCTCTCCATCCTGATTTTATTTAGCCTACTTTGGGCTGATGATAAAAAAGTACTTATCATGGATGTTGAGAAAAGCCTCATGGCCACCTGCTGCTGGAGCGGTACGGTCTATGACCACGGGAACAAGGAAATGGAGATCGAGATCGCNGGAATGGTGAACGCNGGTAAAACCAAATCAGAAATTTTAGANTATTTTACCGATAAATATGGAGAGCGGGTTCTTTCCATCCCNGTAGCNGAAGGATTTAATTACTTTGCCTGGTTAGCTCCACTCTTTATCGCTGGNCTGGGGTTCACNATTATTNTGCTATATATGAGGACATCCAAGGATGACTTGGCACAAAAAACTTATCCANCGGATGANACCATCGCATACNGNGATCAGATCGAGCGGGAACTCAAANAACTAGATTNACCTCTTTNTCNTCNCTTTGTAATTGAAGGTGTTATTCTAAGTTTTTCAATATTGAAATTTTCCTAACTTCCTTCTCTCTATTTTGAAAAATTCACGGAGATTTATCTTAACATTATGAGTATTGATAAAATTATTTCACTGTGTAAACGCAGAGGATTCATTTTTCAAAGTTCAGAAATTTATGGGGGGTTTGGCGCCGTATATGATTATGGTCCTTTGGGAACTGCACTCAAGAATAATATATCTCAAATCTGGTGGCAGGCCATGACCCAGTTCCACGAAAATATTGTTGGGATTGACAGCGGCATTCTCATGCATCCCAAGATCTGGGAGGCATCGGGGCACGTAGATGCCTTTAACGATCCGCTGGTAGATTGTAAACAATGTAAAGCTCGCTATCCTGCCGATGAATTGTTTGATGGTAATCCAGAGGACGGNAAATGGGATAATATCCAATGCCCAAAATGTGGTACTACCGGTAATCTCACAGAACCACGCCAATTCAATCTCATGTTCAAAACTCATATTGGCCCTGTCCAGAAAGATGCAAACGTGGCTTATCTTCGACCCGAAACAGCCCAGGGAATCTATGTGAATTACCTTCTCACACAGAATGCCATGCGTTTAAAAATCCCTTTCGGGATTGCCCAGATCGGAAAAGCTTTCCGCAATGAGATAATAGCGCGAAATTTTATTTTTCGCACCCGTGAATTTGAACAAATGGAAATGCAATATTTTGTGAGACCAGGAGATGATGATCAATCCATGCGTGATTGGAAGGATGAACGAATGGCCTTTTACAGCCAGCTCGGAATCGATTCAGGTAAACTGAGATTACAAGAACACGGGCCCGATGAATTAGCCCACTATGCCAAAGAAGCCTGGGACATTGAATTTGAATTCCCTTTTGGATGGTCCGAGATCGAAGGAATCCATAACCGAACTAATTTTGACCTAGCTCGCCACCAGGAATTTTCAGGAAAGAAGATGGAAGTTTTTGATCAGGAGAATAATGAACACTACCTTCCCTATATCATTGAGACTTCTGCAGGGCTTAATCGGATGCTGTTGGCCGTACTATCCCAAGCCTATTGGGAAGATAATGAAAACAATCGTATAGTGATGAAATTTCATCCTCGGATTGCCCCGGTGACAGCTGCGGTCTGTCCTCTTGTGAAAAAAGATGGCTTACCTGAAGTGGGTCGTAAAGTGATGGATATTGTAAAACCCCATTTCAAAGTAATTTATGATCAGCAGGGCTCTATCGGGAAGCGGTATTACCGCCAGGATGAAGCAGGAACACCATACGGTATCACTATTGATCACCAATCCCTGGAAGATAAGACTGTCACCTTACGCCACCGGGATTCTCAACAGCAGGACAGGGTAGCCATCGATCAATTGGTATCAGCTATAAACAACAGCATGGAAAATTATACATGAATCGCCATTTAACACTCCGCTCTGGAAACCCCGCTCTGAATACCAAAACATTCTCTGGGTTTGACATGACCACCGGGGCATCCATGACCATCATGGGTACCGTCCACAAAACTGCACTGGGCTTATTACTATTGATGTCCACAGCGCTTTTTACTTGGAACATGCCGGCGGGCGATCCACGTGCTACTGGCCTCATGATAGTAGGTATGATCGGCGGGCTTATTGTAGCCATTGTCACTATTTTCAAANATCATTTGGCCAAATACACCGTTCCAGCCTATGCTTTGCTTGAAGGGTTGGCTTTAGGCGGTATTTCCAAATTCTTTGAAGTCATGTACCCAGGTATTGTAAACCAGGCCGTCATGCTAACCTTTGGCACCTTAGGCGCTCTGCTTTTGGCCTATCGATCCGGACTTATTAAAGCAACGGAAAATTTTAAACTGGGCATAGTAGCAGCCACTGGCGGAATCTTTTTTGTTTATCTCATCAGCTGGATCTTGAGCTGGTTTAGTGTGAGTATACCTCTGATTCATTCCAATTCAAATATGGGCATTCTTTTCAGTATTGTTGTAGTGGTGATTGCCGCTTTGAACCTGGTACTTGATTTTGATTTTATTGAAGAAGCCTCTGAAAAAGGTGCCCCAAAATACATGGAATGGTATGGGGCCTTTGGTCTGCTGGTCACATTGATCTGGCTTTATTTAGAAATTTTGAGGTTATTGGCAAAATTGTCATCAAGAAGAAATTAAAATATAATTTACATAATGGTTTAATAAGGATTTTCTTTTGACAAAAGGTTTCCATTGGAATAAATGGACGCGCAAAACTCATTACTGGGGTGCGTTCGTTATATCAGTCCCGATTATCATTATTATTGGGACAGGAATCTTACTGCAGTTAAAAAAGGACGTGAATTGGATCCAGCCCCCCACCTCCGAAGGACAATCCCAGAATAGTCCTACTCTTTCTTTTGACGAAATTCTTTCTGCTGCAATGACGGTAGATGAGGCAGGGTTTAAAAGTTGGGAAGATATAGATCGGCTGGATGTCCGGTTGGAAGAAGGTATTGTTAAAGTCCGTGGTAAAAACCGTTGGGAAGTTCAAGTCGATACCAAAAGTGGGAAGGTGCTCCAGTTTGCTTATCGGCGCTCCGATTTAATTGAATCTTTACATGATGGATCATGGTTTCATGATAAAGCAAAGTTATGGATTTTTCTTCCGACCGGTATAATTCTGTTTTCAATGTGGATCACCGGCGTATATATGCTAATTTTACCCTATACCGTAAAATGGAAACGGAAAAAATAAAATGAAATTTCTAACTTACTTGTTTTCTCTCTTTTTTATATCCTGCACAGGGCCAACATATGATATTATTATAAAAAATGGTCAAATCTCAGATGGTACCGGCGCAAAACTTTTTCCAGGAGATATTTATATCAAAGGTGGAAAGATTATCCAAATAGGCCAAATAAAACGTGCAGTGGCAGAAAAAATCCTTGATGCTAGCGGACTCATAGTTGCTCCTGGTTTCATCGATATGCATACCCATTCGGAGCGTCGCAGCCTAGATTTCCCGCCTGTGGAGAATTACCTCCAGCAGGGCGTTACCACCATGGTGGGCGGAAACTGTGGCGGTTCTCCTTTTCCCATTGGTGAATTTATAGACAAAACAGAAAAAATGGGTATCGGACCTAACCTGGCTTTACTGGTAGGTCACAATACCGTTCGCCGGGAAGTAATGGGCACGGAAAACCGCCTGGCTACTGAAAAAGAATTAAACCAGATGCGGGCATTGGTTCAGTCTGCCATGGATGATGGTGCATTCGGTATGTCTACTGGATTGAAATACATTCCCGGGGCCTATTCCAATACAGAAGAAGTAATTGCTCTGGCATCAATAGTATCCAAAAATGGGGGTTTCTATGCAACCCACATGCGGGAGGAAGGGATTGGCCTTTTAGAATCTACTGAAGAAGCAATTAATATTGGACGACAGGCCAATTTACCTGTTCAAATTTCTCATCATAAAGCGGTGGGAAAATCTATGTGGGGTAATAGCTCCAAAACGTTGGAATTGGTTAATAAAGCACGATCAGAAGGGATCGACGTTACAGCTGACCAATATCCTTACACAGCCACAAGTACGACTTTAAAAGTTGTTTTTCCTGCATGGTCTCTTTCTGGTGGTCGGGAAGCATTAAAAAAACGGCTGGATGATCCCGTTCAGCGAGAAAAAATCAAAGATGATATTGTTTGGAATATCGTATATGACAGGGGTGGCGGAGATCCCGCCAGCATTGTTGTGGCGAATTATCCACCAAATACAGAATATAATGGTATGAACCTAGCTGAAATCACACAGGAAAATGGATATGACCCAACGCCGGAAAATGCTGCTGAAATTCTAATGAATTTAGTTTATGAAGGTGATGGGTCAGGTATTTATCACTGCCTAAACGAGGATGATGTACAACAGATCATGACACATCCTCAAGTAATGCATGCCTCGGATGGCAGTACGATTCAATTTGGTCGTGCCCAGCCCCATCCAAGAAATTACGGTACTTATCCTAAGGTACTTGGGAAATATGTTCGCGAACTGGGTTTACTTTCAATAGAAGAGGCAATACGGAAAATGTCTAGCTTGCCCGCTTCTGTTCTGGGTATAACAGATAGAGGAAAAATTAAAAAAGAATTTTGGGCTGATCTTGTTATTTTTGACCCCAATACAATTATTGACAATGCTACTTGGAAAGATCCGCATCAGTATCCAACAGGAATTTCCTGGGTGATTGTTAATGGTGCTATTTCCATTGATCATAGAATATGGACCGAAAAACTATCCGGGGAAGTTTTAATACATACACCTTGATTTAAGTATTCAAAATAGGTGATATATTGTCCTAATTTCCCGCGCATTTTTTAACCCATTTATTTAAAGGCTTATTGAATGAAATTACTCCGTTTGCCAATTAGCATATTTATTTTCTTGGCATCATTGGCCCATACATCCCATCCCTTACCGGTTTATGGGAAAAATGGGATGGTTGTTTCTACCAGCCGTCATGCATCACAGGTTGGAATTGATATCCTTAAAAAAGGCGGTAACGCGGTAGATGCAGCGGCAGCTGTGGGATTCGCTTTAGCTGTGACATCCTCTTCAAATGGGAATATTGGCGGCGGCGGATTTATGGTAGCCCGTCTTTCTGATGGAACAACTTTTACCCTAGACTACCGGGAAATGGCACCTGCGAAAGCACATCGTGATATGTTTCTGGATAAAAAACGTAATCCGATTAAGGGTGCTTCCATTACATCATATTTGGCTTCAGGAGTCCCCGGATCAGTTGATGGATTACTCAAAGCATGGCGAGATCATGGCTCCGGGAACATCTCCCTAAAACAACTGTTAGCTCCAGCTATTAAACTAGCAGAAAAAGGGTATGATCTATCCTATTACGAAGCAGATCGTTTCAACAACAGCAAAAACCGTTTGAGTTTACATTCTGCAACAAAAAAGATTTTTACTCGGGATGATCGGCCATGGGAGATGGGTGATATTTTTGTGCAGAAAGACCTGGCCAAGACATTAAAACGCATCGCAAAGAAGGGCCGAGATGGCTTTTATATGGGAACGACTGCAGATTTATTTGTAGCTGAAATGGAAAACGGCGGTGGTTGGATTACACGTGATGACCTGAAAAATTATGAATCCAAATACCGAGAACCTATCCGAGGATCTTTCATAAACTATGATATTATTTCCATGGGACCACCCAGCTCCGGTGGAGTTTTACTGGTTCATATGCTCAATATGCTTCAAGAATTAAAGAATCAATCCATAGAATTACCTGTTGATTTCAGTTGGAATTCATCCGATTATATTCATGCTATTACAGAAATTGAACGTCGTGCTTATGCGGATCGCGCAGAACATTTAGGCGATGCGGACTTCTGGAACGTACCTATAGACATGCTGCTATCACAGTCATATGCAAAAGAAAGAGCAAGCAGCATTGATTTATCCCGCGCTACGTCCTCGCAAGATGTAAAACATGGGGTTGGTCAAATAAAGGANAGTGAAGAGACCACCCATTACTCTGTTGTGGATAAAGACGGGAATGCGGTTGCCGTTACCACAACCATCAACTGGGGTTGGGGGAATGGGGTTACCGTAACAGGCGCAGGATTCCTTCTAAATAATGAAATGGATGATTTTTCCATTAAACCCGGGATGCCCAATGCATATGGTCTCTTGGGAAATGAGGCCAATGCAATCGAGCCGAAAAAACGACCTTTAAGCTCCATGACACCTACCATTGTGCTTAAGCATGATAAACCNTTTTTGGTTTTGGGAACGCCGGGTGGATCAACCATTATTACATCTGTACTACAAAACATTCTTAATGTAACCGTNCACGATATGAATATNAAGGAAGCGGTGTCCTCACCNCGGTTTCATTCACAGTGGCAGCCGGATATGATCTTCTATGAAAAGTATGGACTATCTTATGATGTGATCAAGAATCTGCAANCNCGNGGCCATAATATAAAACTTCGAGGAAATATCGGCGAAGCCAACGGTATTATGATNAATGAAAAAGGATATTGGGGCGGNGCAGATTCTAGGGGAGAGAATACAGCAATCGGATATTANGTTTCCAACTTTAATGCGGATATAATTTTTTTGAGAAGACCGGTGAATTGCTCACCGGTTTTTTTTGCAGTTTTAACCACCTCTTCATGAGTAAGGGGATGGGTTGAAATTCCAGCGGCATAATTTGTCAAACATGAAATCGTCAATATTTTCATTCCGAGTTCTGCCGCCGAAATGATTTCTGGGACTGTACTCATTCCCACGGCATCCCCGCCCATTCTCTGCATATCAGAAATCTCTGCAGGTGTTTCATAGGAGGGCCCCAGTGTCCAACAGTAATTCCCTGTTGCAAGCTCAAATCCAAGTTTTTCTGCTGATGCTATAGCTAATTGAATAAGTACTTGATCATGGAATGGCTCTCCAGAATATAATTTTGGGTCGTCAGCGCTATGGCGGTATGTACAATCCATGTGACCGGTAATAGCCATGAGTGANCCCGGCCCACAATTTTTATTCATCGAACCTGATGAATTCGTAATGATTAAATGGTCAACGCCCAGTTTTGAAAACAGATGGATNGGGATAGTAATTTCTTGAAATGAATAGCCCTCATAATAGTGAAACCGTCCTTTTGCAGCAATAAGTTCAACTCCATTCATTGATCCGATCACAAGTTCCCCTGTATGGCCTTCCACCGTTGAATGAGGATAGTTTGGTATTTCCTGGTATGGTATGACTTTCTGTTCTTTCAACCCTTCAGCAAATCCTCCTAACCCGGACCCTAAAATAACTGCGACATGGCCATTAAAAGTCGATTGATCAAAAACATGTTCAGCCATTAAGTCGATATTAATCATATATCTCCATGTACAGCCAACTGGCCGCAACCTGCATCAATTTCAGTTCCCTTACTCCATCGTACTGTTACAGTAAATGGTGCATGTTTTAATGAATCGAGAAAAGCGTTGATTGTGTTTTCTGATGGTCGATTGTATGAACCACCAATTTCATTATAGGGAATTACGTTTACTTTACAAGGTAAAGATTCTAATAATACCAATAGTCGTTCACCATCATTGGGAGAATCATTTATATCTTTCAATAATACATATTCGAATGTAATTAACCGCCGCGTTTTTTGATAATAATAGTGTGCTGAATCCATCAAAGATTTTAAAGTGTATGTATTTGTTAGCGGCATAATCCTTTCCCGGCTTAGCTCATTCGTTGCATTCAAACTAATGGCGAGTTTATACTTGTGATTCTCTTCTGCCATTTGACGAATCTTGGGTACAATACCAGCAGTAGATATTGTAATCCGTCGCGCACCAAACCCCATTTTTTTATTCAATATTTCTGCTGCTTTAATTACGCGACGGTAATTTAAAAATGGCTCACCCATACCCATAAAAACAACATTTGTAATCTTAGTTTTTGACTGGCGCTGTAAATGAATCACTTGATCAACCATTTCCCCTGTACTAAGATTATGGATAAAACCCATGCTGGCCGTAGCACAAAATTTACAATCCACAGCACAACCAACCTGGCTGGAGATACAAACTGTTGTCCGTTTTTGATCGTACATAAGTACCGACTCAATGGGATACCCATTTTGGGTTTGAAAAAGAATTTTTTGAGTTGAAGCATTTTCAGAATCTGTAATATAATTTATTTCCAATGGATGTAGTGGAAGTCGTGCTGATAGTTTGTCCCGTATATGAATAGGTAGATTTTCCATCGCATCCCAAGTTTCCACATAATGGTCAAAAACCCAGTTCTGAATTTGTTGAACACGAAATTGAGACTCATCCAATTCTTTTATGAGGGAACTCACTTCATTGTTATTGAGTTCAATATAGGATTTCTTAGTCGTTTTATTTAACTGGGACATGGGTTTGAATTTCCCTAACACCGAATGGTCTGACAAGACATTCTCGTTGTTTCATCCGGAGGCACCATGTAAGTTTTCGCCCCATTTTATTTCACCAATTATTTAGACAGGGATTCTTATGGCAAAGAACAGAGATTTACAATTATTGGAAAAATTAACCGATTTTCAAAACCGGTTTTTCAATGAAATCGGTAAATCTATCATCGGACAAAAAGACGTTTTAGACCATATTCTTATTGCGCTCTTATGTAAAGGACACACTCTTATCATAGGTGTCCCAGGATTAGCAAAAACATTAATGATTAAATCAATGGCAGATTTGCTTGACCTTACATTCAGCCGTATCCAGTTTACCCCCGATTTAATGCCCAGTGATATTACAGGAACAGAAGTCCTTGAAGAAGATCAAACTTCTGGAAAACGGGCTTTCCGATTTTTTAAGGGCCCCATTTTTGGAAATATTATTTTAGCGGACGAAATCAACCGCACACCACCAAAAACACAAGCGGCTTTACTGGAAGCAATGCAGGAGCACAAAGTAACCATAGCTGGCAATACTTATGATTTAGAGGAACCATTTTTTGTTTTGGCTACACAGAATCCAATTGAACAGGAAGGTACCTATCCACTCCCCGAAGCACAGCTGGATCGATTTATGTTCAATATCCTCATTGATTATCCCAGCCGCAAAGATGAAATATCCATTGTACAGACTACTACCAATGTAACTGATACTAGTTTAAATAAAGTGATATCACGTGAGGAAATCCTAGAATATCAGGGTTTGGTCCGGCGTGTACCAGTCGCAGAAAATGTTATTGAATATGCTGTTGATTTGGTAAATGCAACTCGTCCAGGAGAAAATTCAAAAGACTTTATCAATGAATGGATTGATTGGGGTGCTGGCCCACGCGCTTCACAGTATTTGATTCTTGGAGCGAAGGCCAAGGCTGTCTTGGATAGCCGTCCCACTGCAGAAATCGATGATGTAAAAGCCTTAGCGTTACCTGTACTTCGCCATCGGGTTCTACCAAACTTCAATGCAGAAGCTGAAGGCATGAAAGTGAATGATATACTAAAAAAATTAATTGAAGAATAAAGTGGTCATATTTCGGAAAATAAAATGAATTCAATCGACAAACGAAAATACCTAGATCCGCTCATTGTAGCGAAAATAGATAACATGGCTCTCCGTGCCAGGTTAGTTGTTGAAGGATACTTAATAGGACAACATAAAAGTCCATATCATGGTTTCAGTGTTGAATTCGCTGAACATCGTGCCTATGGCTCTGGGGATGAAATCCGCCATATTGATTGGAAATTATATGGAAAAACAGATCGGTATTACGTAAAGCGATACGAGGAAGAAACAAATTTAAGATCTTATATCTTACTTGATACTAGTCAATCAATGACTTATGGAAGTGGTGCCATAACAAAACTAGAATACGGCAGCTACTTATCTGCTGCGCTAACTCATTTGATGCTCAATCAGAGAGATGCAATGGGCCTGGTNCTTTTCGATGAAAAAATTAGAAAATTTATCCCGCCACGCGCTGCACCTTCTCATGCTAATATCATTATGGGAGCACTGGATAAAATTCAATCAGCAAATGATACCCAAATTCGTCCAACTTTAGATTATATGGCTGAACGGATTAAAAAACGGGGTTTGGTTATTCTGATTTCAGATCTACTGGATGATCCGGGCCAGGTATTGATGGGATTGAATCATTTCAGGCACAATAAACAGGAAATGATTGTTTTTCACTTATTGGACCGACAGGAACTTGAATTTCAATTTGGGAACCGAACTAAATTCCGTGACCTTGAAACGGATGAAACCATTACTACCGAACCATGGCATATTCGATCTGCCTACCAAGAATTGATTGAAATGCATCAACGTAAATACCGCTTAGGTTGCCGAAATCAGCGCATTGATTATGTCCCCTTGTTCACTGATCAGCCCCTTGATCTAGCGCTAAATGAATATTTAAATAAGCGGCAGAAAACAGGATAAAAAAATATTATAAGGGGAAAAATTTTACCCGCCACGCGCCTTTGCTTTTTCATAATAACGCGTTGCTTCCTCAGGACGACCTTGTTGTATTAATACACGCGCCATTCCTTTATAATGGTCAGGATTCTCTGGATCAAGTGCAATACATTCACGATAAAATTTTGACGCCCGGCGCCATTTCTCAGCATTTTCAAATGTTTGTGCCATACCAGCTAATGCTTCTATATCCTCTGGGTTTAAATCGTAGGCAGCCATGAAACTGTCTTCAGCATCCTGAAAATTATTTAATTGCATATTTAAAACACCGAGATTGAAATAGAGATTAGACTTCAGCATTTTATCTGTTTCTGTTTTAATTGCTTTTTCAAAGGTTTCAATCGATTTCTCTTTTTCATTCAATTCATAATACAAAGTTGCCAATTGACGAATGGCATTGCTGTTGGACGGATCCAGGTCAGCAGCCTTTTCACCATAAGGAAGCGATTCTTCTTTCTGTCCCAGTCGCGAAAGTATCTGACTCAAAGCAAAATTTGCGTGAAAATCATTGGGCATAACTTCAACTGCTTTTTTCCCATTTTGTATTGCCAAATCATTTTGTCCTAATTCCAAATAACTAGTTGCTAGGATTGAAAAAGATTGGCCTTCATTAGGATTAATTTCTCCAGATGTTTTAAATGCAGTAATTGCAGATTGAAGATCTGCCTTATCTCTTGATTGTCTATATTTATTATAATCACCAACACCTTTATTATAATGTTGCGCCCAAAACATGTTACGGTATTGTTCCACGAATTCTCTGACTGGGCGACCAGTCAAAATTTTTGCCTCGGGATCTATATTTAATGCACGTTCAAACATTTCATTCATTTGTACCCAATTGCTTTGCTTAGCATAAATATGATAACCCAGTTGAACCGGGATCTCTGGATTATCCGGTTCTACTTCAAGCGCTTTAACCAAATATTCCTCAGCTTGGGCCCAGTCTGCTTTCTCAATCTTCATTTTTGCAGTAGTGTACTCTGGAGAACTCCCACAGCCCCATACCATCAGGGAGATAAGTGAGGTCAATAATAATTGTTTATGAATTTTAATAATCATGAATTCCCTATTTATTAACGTCTAAAAATAGCCTGTGAAATTAGTAGAAGAGTAAAACCCTAGCAAGGATTTAGCGTATCCTATCTTGAAGGTAAGTTTTTCTGCGTATTATCTCTGTTTTATCGGCCGCAATAATGGCATCTGTCCCAAAACCTTCTACACACAAAGAAGCTAAAACCGAAGCATTAATTAACGCTTCGTCCATAGTTTTCCCATCTGCAAGACAAGAAATAAAACCACCACCAAAAGTATCACCAGCACCAGTCGGATCTATAACTTTCTCTATTGGATAAGCATCAATTGTAATTTGAACCTTTTCTGAAAATAAAACGGCTCCCTTACTACCTTTTTTGATGACTACTGTTTGCGGGCCTTTATCTTGGAGTGCTCTAGCNCATGAGTTTATTGTATCCTGCCCTGTGAGCATTGCTGCTTCACTTTCATTGATCAATAAAATATGTGAATTAGAAAGCACATTTATTAACCCATCAAGAGCAGTATTAATCCACAAATTCATTGTATCAACTACAATAAGAGCATCCGGATTCTTATTTTGGTCAATTACCAATTGTTGTAGATCAGGATGAATATTAGCCAGAAANATATGAGAACAATTTTGGTTTGAAGGAGAAAGGATAGGATTAAAACTTTCAAATACACCTAATTCAGTATAAAGAGTATCACGATCATCCNAATTTTCATGATATCTTCCACCCCATCGAAAGGTTTTACCAGATACAATTTTTAGATCATTTAAATTATGAGCGTATTTTTCATAAAGGTCNATTCCTTTTTTTGGGAAATCATCTCCAATAACTCCCACTACCGAAACAGGTGCCCTTTTGCTGGCTGCGATTAACGCATAGGTAGTTGAACCGCCTATCACGTTTTCTTTACGATCGTAGGGTGTTTCAATTAGATCCAGTGCAATGGATCCAACAATCAGTACTAAATNATTNGTCATAACGAAGATAATTTTAAATCTACTACTTAGCCTACTCCAAGTTTATAATAATTAAAATGGACAAAAATGTTTAAAACTTGCCCATTCATAAAAAGGCCATGTATATTCATTCACCATGGACTCAAAAACCTTTGCTATAATCACTGATGTGCATTCTAATGTAGAATCTTTGAAACATGCCATTTCAATTATTAATGATCGTAATGATATTGATCAACTCATTTGTCTTGGTGATTGCTTTGCCCTTGGGCCTGACCCAGTGAATACATTAAATATTTTGCAGTCGCTTTCAGNATGTATTTTTGTTCGTGGAAATCATGATCGCTACCTGCTAGAAAAATTATGGACCCAAGAACGGCCAAATCTNGAAGGAATGTCACCGGACGATCCNATATGTAAGGCAATTGTGGCCAATGAAGAATGGACNGCAAATGAATTGGGTGAAGATGGCGTGACATTTTGTTCGGCTATGCGTATTGCNCATCGTGAAATTGTGGGTAAAACTTTAGTTGAGTTTACCCATGCTTGGTATCAAAGAGATGACCAACCACCCTCTATGGATGAAGCCTTGGCCTGGCGAAACCATGTGGCCATAGCCCATCCGGAAATCGAACAATTTATTTTTGTACATGGCCACGTACACACACCTCGTAATGAAACNAAAGAAAATTTAACAATTCTTTGCCAAGGTGCCACAGGATTACCATTTGATGAAGATCCTCGTGGTGCTGTTGCCTTCCTTACCGTAGGAGATTCATTTAATTGGGATGTAAATCGATATGATTATAATCAATCTGGTACTATTGATTTATTGGAGAAGCGCCAGCCGCCATTTTACCAAAATTTACAAAACACAGTTCGCTACGCTTCAATTCGAAACGACCTTTAAGGTCAAACGTTTTCTCCCTTAATTTCTTTATCTCAATAATCAAAATATCATGCCATATTTCGACCATTGCGCAACAACACCAATTCACCCGGATGTATTGGAAAAGATGTATACTGTATCAAAAAATCATTTTGGTAATCCATCCAGTACACACTCTTCTGGAAGAAAATCCAGANCGATTATAGAAGAAGCTCGTNGCCAAATNGCATNAGCAATTAATGCTTCACCTTCTGAGATTATTTTTACAGGNGGCGGTTCAGAAGCTAATAANATGGTTCTGTGGACACTNACACAAACTGANAAAAAACACGTCATAACTTCTNCGATCGAACATCCAGCTNTTTTAAAAGTACTTAATCACCTTGAACCACTGGGNATCACCNANTCTATTATTCCTGTNAATANTCANGGACGGGTTAATGCNGATAATTTAAAAAACGCAATTCNANCTGATACGGGATTNATTTCAATCATGATGGCNAATAATGAAGTAGGTNCAATTCAACCAATAATATCATTAATTNAAATAGCAAAATCTGCTGGAATCCCATTTCACTCAGATACGGTACAAGCGCTGGGTAAAATCGCTTTATCTGTTCAGGAACTTGAAGCAGATTATATGAGCTTTTCAGCCCATAAACTCTATGGNCCAAAAGGTGTCGGTTTTTTGTACAAAAGAAAGNATGCACCTCTTCATCCACTTGTCATTGGAGGTGGGCANGANAGCAATTTTCGTGCNGGTACCGAAAATGTNCCTGGAATCGNAGGTATGGGTGAAGCTGTNCGGCTGGCATCGGAAAATTTAACCAAACGTAAGGAACATGTTGAAAATTTGGAATCTACTTTTATTACCCAATTAAATCAGGNATGTGACAAGGTCATTATTAATGGGTGTCCAAATCATCATTTACCTGGTGTAATAAGNGCTTCCTTTCCTGGGAATCGAAGCGATATACTTTTGGCCAANTTAGAACGNGANNNCATGGAAGTTTCCAGCGGTTCTGCCTGTGGNTCTGGNTCAATTCAACCTTCNGCTGTNTTGGAAGCAATTGGTATNCCTGAAGAACAAAATATATCTACCATTCGAATCAGTTTTGGCCGAGANAATACGGAANAAGATGTGATTCGTCTGGCCAAAACACTTGGCTNAATNACCCGTGGCTGAAACAATTATTGTTGGTATCAGTGGCGGAGTTGACAGTTCAGTCACAGCATTCCTGCTCAATAAACAGGGTTATAATGTTGAATGCATATTTATGAAAAACTGGGAAGGAGATGATGATAGTCAATGTGCCGCCGAGGAAGATTACAAAGATGCTCTTTCTGTTTGTGACCATCTAGATTTGCCGCTTCACAGCGTCAACTTNTCCAANGAATATTGGGATGGCGTATTTCAATATTTTATTGATGAATATGCAAAAGGNCGTACCCCAAATCCCGATGTAATATGTAACCGTGAAATCAAATTTAAAGCTTTTTTGGATTATGCATTAGAATTAGGTGCCAAAAAGATTGCCACAGGCCATTACGCAAGGATTGAAAAATCCAATGGTCAATTTAAACTTCTCAAAGGTCTTGATCAGAGCAAAGATCAAAGTTATTTCCTTTACTTACTTGGGCAGGATGCGCTCTCAAAAAGTTCGTTTCCAATAGGNGAAATTGACAAAACTAATGTGCGGACAATAGCAAGAGATTCCGGTCTGNNAAATTATTCGAAAAAAGATAGTACTGGTGTCTGTTTTATCGGGGAACAAAANTTTTTCAAANATTTTNTNAAAAAATATATTCCCGCAGAACCNGGNATNATTGAAACAATCAATGGACAAGTTTGTGGTCAACATGATGGCTTGANNTATTACACCATGGGACAGCGCAAAGGGTTGGGTATTGGTGGTGGTTACGGCAAAATGGAAGCGCCATGGTTTGTTGCTGATAAAGATTTGAGTCGCAATCGTCTNATTATTGCTCAAGGTCACGATCATCCGGCACTTTTTCATCANGAGTTAANAGCCAATCAAGTTCATTGGATTAGTGGGTCCCCTCCCGGCGAATTATCAGGCCTTTCTGCTAAAATCCGTTATCGCCAAGCAGACCAAAACTGTCAGATTACTCATATAACACAAGACCGTTGCACGGTGAAATTTGATCATCCTCAGTTCGCCATTACTCCTGGCCAATCCATTGTTTTCTATCAGGGTGATGAATGCCTTGGCGGCGCCATTATNGACGTTCGGAATTAATTCAAAATTCGCTGGAACAAATATATTCAATTCTTTGTATTTTAAGTATGCTTATGAAGCCTATCATTAAAGGAATTACGACACTGGTTGTTTTCTCGACTTTGGCGCTCTGTCAATTTCGTTCAGATGTGCCAACCCAGACCATTCCAGTGAACAGTCGTGGGTTATCCCATGCCCAGGGTTTGTCCATGCTTGACTTAAATCGGTTTTCCATGAATCACAGCTTTGGAATGAGTATGATGAGTNCCGGTGGTCAATCCATGANCGTTGGNGCTTATACCAACCAAATGAATTATATGTTNAGAGATAACTTAANGCTTTCTNCCCAGTTTAGTTTATCTTCACCNATGGGTGGTGTTAATCCTTATGCAAAAAATGGATTNGGCGGATCTCAGTTATACTATGGTGCCANCTTAGATTATCAACCCCTNGAAAATTTATCTGTAAAATTCAGCATGGATAATTATCCCCGATANGGCTTTGCTAGACCATACTCTCGCCTATATCATANGCGCTAGTGGCCAAGTTAAAACGTCGTAAATCANCCAAGTTATTTTCAANACCCCGTAAAAAATCCCGGGGAANAGCACAGCGTACAGGNTTAATCAATACNGCNATTGCTGTTATGTCTTTGTTATTGGTTGCTTTCATTTTTTCNTTTTCTGGAAAACAAACCCAAAGCGGTGTNCCNATAGAAGTTCNGTTNCCATCCCCTTCTGATACGCCCAAATTAGCAACTGAAATCTATGAAGCGAATCCTCTCATGGATGTTGAAATTGAAATTTTAAATGGCTGTGGCGANCCAGGGTTAGCAGCAAAATTTTCACAATTATTAAGNAATNANCGTGTGGATGTNGTTCGTTCTGAAAATGCAGATCATTTTGAATATGAGAAAACNATNCTTATCCAAAGGAATGAAAATGTNGATGGAATGAAATATGTTGCCGCCGTATTGGATTTCGATATTAATAACCCAGAAAAAGTAATGNTGTCAGTTGACCCAAATGNGGATNTTGANNTGACCTTGATCATTGGAAAAGATTATTTATCGATTTCATCAATTCAATCCTANTTAAATAATTAACTTATTGCTTTGACAGANNCTTTACCTGCTTCTGTTGCNGCTTCTANTNATTTGGCAACACAAATCGCACAGTTTGCACTTGATAAAAAAGCAGAACATATTCTTAGTNTTGATGTGAAAAAACTNACGAGCATTACAGATTACTTTNTCATTTGTTCAGCCGATACGGATATTCAAGTGAAGGCNATTGCAGANTCNATTCGTAAAAATACAGATCATAAACCAATACGAATCGAAGGATATACACAATTNAATTGGGTTCTTTTAGATTATATTGATGTNATTGCACATATNTTTCGTACCACAGAACGAAATTACTATAATTTAGAGANNCTCTGGGCTGATGCCCCAACGTCTGAGTACACCGATGACAATTATATTACANCTGATTCAAGCACTGGCTGATTCTCTTTCTGCTCTTNGGTTNCCAGAGCNGGANATCAANCTATCTCCNCCCAATAACNNNGATTTNGGTGATCTCTCATCNAACNTAGCTTTAACACTNGCNAAGGATCTAAAAAAGAATCCAATTCAGATTGCAAATGATATCAAAGANACTTTGAAATTACCNCANGGTTTAATTGAAGAGGTCACCGTTACNCCACCNGGATTTCTCAATTTTAAAATTGGTCAAAACTATTATTATNAAACTNTAGCNCAAATTCTTTCAGATNAAAACTTTGGNCGAGGGATTACAGGAAAANGTAAAAAAGCCAATGTTGAATTTGTAAGTGCAAATCCAACTGGTCCACTCACAGTNGGTCACGGTAGNCAGGCTGTTTTGGGTGATTGTATCGCACGTATTNTANAATGGAACAGNTACGATGTCACCAANGANTACTATTATAACAATGCTGGCAGGCAGATGCGTATNTTAGGTCAATCTGTTGAAGCGCGNTATTTCAATACTGAGCTCCCATCCGATGGATACCAAGGAGATTACATTATTGATATTGCTAAACTAATTCGTTCAGAANAAGGTGATAATATTGAGCATGGTGATTCCATATTCCAAAAAAAGGCTGAAGAAATNATTTTTGAAGACATCAAAAAATCTCTCNAAAAATTAAGTATTCATCATGACGTTTTTTCCAATGAACAAACGTTCTATGATAATGGTTCAATTGACCAAACCATTTCTGATTTAAAAAACAAAGATCTAATCTATGAGGCTGATGGTGCAACATGGCTCAAAGCCACTGCAATTGGCATGGATGAGGACCGCGTTTTAATTAAAAGTACAGGGGAACCTACTTATCGCTTACCCGATATTGCTTATCATCGAAATAAACTTGAACGTGATTTCAATTTCATTGTCGATATTTTTGGCGCAGATCATATGGGCACCTATCCTGATATATTGGCTGCATTGAATGCTTTGGATTATGATACTGAAAATATCCGAGTCTTGATTCATCAATTTGTCACNTTAATTAANGNTGGTGAAAANGTGAAGATGTCCACTCGNAAAGCNGATTTTATTACGCTAGAAAAATTAACNAAAGAAATTGGCGCTGATGTGGTACGATACTTTTTTATTATGCGCGGAATGAATTCTCATNTGAATTTTGATCTGGANCTGGCAGCCGATCAATCAGAAAAAAATCCGGTTTATTATTTACAGTATGCCTACGCAAGAATTTGCAATATTATAAAACATGGTGAATCCAAAGGCATTTCATATCAATCCGATTATGACGCAAAATTATTAAATCATCCTGTTGAAATTAGGCTACTAAAAAAATTGGATCAGTTCCCAATAATTATAGAAAATTCCCTTCAGTCACTTGAACCGCAAACCATCGCTAATTATCTACAGGATACAGCCAACTGTTTTCACAAATTCTATTCTGAGTGTCATGTTATTACTGATAATATAGATCTATCTAACGCACGTATTGCACTTGTCAGTGCAACCCAAACCGTTTTAGCTAACGGGTTGGACTTACTCGGGATTTCGGCTCCTGAAAAAATGTAACTATCTGCTTAAATCGATTCTGAACTGAAGTTCATGATCAATCGTAAAAAAGTATTATAGATAAATTATAAAATTGGTGGAGGCGGGGAGAATCGAACTCCCGTCCGAAATAGAATCCCGGAAAACATCTACATGTATAGTCAAACGGATTTTGCTCACCCATAACTGCCCCATTGACACAGCCATTATGGGCAAAGTCTATTAAAGTTCTTATTCTGAAATCATAGACAACATTCAGAACCAGCCTATGAAATTGACGCCCTTAAATCTGGCCATAGGCGCACCAGATCCAGGACGGGCCAGCTTACTTAATTAAGCAGCGGCCATGTAGCCGTAATCGGCATTTATGGTTTTTCCAGGTGATTTACGAGATGCCTGGACCTCGACATGCCATTTTCCACGATGCATATTCCGTCGAAACCGTTCGCCCCCATTGTCAATAATCTTTGAGAATTTACTCTTAAAAAAGGAAATGCCGCAGAATCATCAAAAATTTATGAAAACACTGCGGCTATTTTCCGAAATTAAGGCTCTGAACGCCAACCCAGAGCCCTATCACTTTCTCATTTGCCAACCTCTTTAATTCGAATTCATAAATGAATCCCTCCAAAGAGGTATACCAATATAATAGCACAGAAAAATTGAAGGCAATAGAGAATCTTATTATTTTTTAGAATTTTTTATTGCAACACCTAAAGTAATACTTTAAATATTAATTTTTCTTTTGTCGTCCCTCAATAAACAACATAATTTCATATTTAATTTTTGCCCGTGTAGCTCAGTTGGTAGAGCAGGTGACTCTTAATCACTTGGTCGGGGGTTCGAATCCTCCCGCGGGCACGATATTTTAAGCATATTGTTAAAACCTTAAGGTATAATTGATTTTTAAAGAACTGATTTTCGATACAGTAACTAAATCAAAATCAAATATTTGATCACCCACGCTGATCCAATTATGTGTATAAACCAAATAGACGTCACTCCCTGGACGAATGGTATGTTGAAGTTTAGCAAAGAGGCCCAATGCATTAGATACATTATCATATTGTAGATTGCTGAAGATGGCAGTACGTGGAGTAGGATAAATTCCTAATTCAAGATTGTATAATTCCGTATTAAAATTATTTCCACTCAATTTAACTTGATTTTTTTCGTACTCGGTTTGAATATTAAATCCAGAAAATGGTTTTATCGAAAATTGAGTTTTTAAAGTTTGTTTTTTCCCAGTCCAAAAATCACCCGTTTGATATTCTAATTCTGTAGATATCATCCGTTTTTCTGATGTTTCAAATTTAAACTGAAATTCATCACTGCTATATTCTTTAACAGGGATAGTTATATCCTCATAAATGGTAAACGGTTTATCAAGATATTCTATCAGATTCACAATTTTGATTCCGACTACATCCTGACTTTCAAAGCGTATGTTAAATGGCGTTATTGTCGTTTCTTTCTTAAGCATATTATTATTGAGGTCGGTCATATATTCATATTGAACACCATATTCTATTTGTCGAATAAACTCATATTTCTCTGGACGAGGATGATAACTAAAACTAGGCTGTATACGTTTAAAACCGTTACGACGACTAAAACCCACTGCAGGGTTATACATTTCACCAAATTCCCGATAAGATACATGAGTACGAATAATATCATTTGGATAGTTTAATCTTAAGCCCCGCGTGGAAAGATCGGAAAAATTAAGATTGGGTTCATTTTTAGGTGCAGTGTGATATACAAGAAAAGCCTGAAACTGGAGATTTTTATCACCCATAAATTCAGAAGTTTTTAAATCTATATCTGCACCATAAAGGGTTTGATCTAATGCTGTAGAGTCTATTTTCATTTTACTAGGTGAACGGTCTGTATAAACAAAGCCTAAATATGATTGTTTTAACAGAGCTCTTTTCACCCTGGCAACAGTAAAATTTTCGCCTGGTATATTTCCTAGGGGTTTGGTATTAGCTTGAATAAAACCGAGCTCATAATCCCCTACTTGGCCAGACAATCTACCGCCGTAGTTTATCGGTATTTGTTTGCCTTCGGATAAACCAATTCTTCGACTAAAAAATGGTGTTACATCATTTCGAGGCAAAAAAGAATAAACACCAGCACCTTCAAGGAAAAATCCGCGTTTTTCAGCATACCTTAATGGAAAACGCGTTAAGTTTACACGACGCTGGTCTACTTCTGCTTCCGCAAAATCTGTATTATATGTTAATGACCCTTTCAGTCCTGAAGTAATGTTCATAGAAATATCAAAGCCTAAATCACTAAGATTATTCGTTTCTATATTTTCATCTACATCCATTTGTCGCCGGTTCATACTAATATAGGGTTTTAATTCAATTCCTCTTCCCTGCTTCAAATTTTTCAGTCCTGTAAGATGACCTGCGTGAATTGGGGTTGTCAATTTTTTATTGCGCTGAAATCCATTCCATTTTGCATCTTCATTTTTTCTGCGAACCGTACGCTGAAAATTGATTCCCCAGGTATCAAGGTTCGGATTAAAATTTAATGTGCGGAAGGGAATAACTACTTCTACGGACCAACCTTCAGGTACAATCACTACTCTTGCATCCCAGATCCCATTCCAGTCTTTATTTGTTCCCCAATAGGATTCACTACTAATAATAAGACCATCTCCCATAAGCCCGGCAGGATTCACTTCAAAAAAGTAACCGGTACGCCCATCGAGAAAGGTATCTAAAATCCACATAAAACGGTCATCGGTGCGTAGGCTCTGATCCCTACGTTTCTGGTAAGCAAGAATTCCATCCGGGTTACTGTCAAATAGCATGGCGCCGATATAGAGATTATCTTCGTCATAAATAACATATACTTCTGTTTTTTCGGTACCGGGAGCTCCTTCAATTGGGTCCCGCTGGATAAAATCCTTGGCAGGCGAAACCATTTTCCATTCTGGTTCATTTAAAAATCCATCCAATTCAATTTTACCCGTGGATATTTGTTTTGTAATAATCACTCGCTTATCATTAGCTATATTTTCCTGGGAGAACGGTATTGCATTTAAAATGATAGCAACAACAATTAGAGTTGCAGATTTAAAAAACGTAATAATTATTTTTGGGGTCATTTTTATTAAATGCGTTAAAAACACATATTTATCTTTTGATATTTATTAAGATCACTTGCCCTGTGCCGACTAACAGGAACCTCCGATCGGCACATTCTGTTTTATATGATATGGGCGTTGATCTAGGGAGTGCTTCTCTTTTTATCTTTTTCTACTAAACGAACGCAATACAATCCGCTATACATATCTGTGAAAAAGATCAGTCCTTTGTAGGGGATTGTTCCCCATACATTGGGCGCATTTGAGATGTGACCTTTTTGGTGACCTGTTTGAAAGAAAGCAATTTCCCTACCCTGTCGGTATAGGTCGCCCATTAGCTCACCAGAGATATCCACAATTCTGAGACCTCCCTGGTAATAAGCTGCATAAAGGGTATCTCCTTTAATCCAATGGTTGTGAGACCCTGCTTCAGGGATATCATAAAGAGCCACTTCTTTTGGATTTTTAATATCAGTGAAGTCTAAAAAGTGAAACCCACCCCGGGGCATGTATGGCCTAGGTTTATTCGGATAACGCCAAGGAAACCATTCATCGCCAGTGACAATGAAAAATTTGCCAGTGGATTGGCTCTTAAATGGAAATGCCGCATGGTTATGGCCATTGGGGTCTATTAAATCTGCCAAATGAACCGGATTAGATGGACTGCCTTGACCCGCCTTCATCAATAAAGGATTGTATTGTATTTTATCTCTATTTTTTTCATTGAATTTTAATCCACCTACATCGACAGCATGAACGCCATCCGCCCAATTTGACGAGTAAGCAATTCCATCTTCTACCCATACATCATGAATACTATGCCCAGGTGTATTGAGCTCATATATACCAACACGGAAAGGGTTTCGCGGATCCTCAATATTAATGATATCATACTTGCGACCATTATTTACCGCATAAACATGGTCCTCATAAACATATACATTATGAACGCCGCCGGTCATATCATCATTAAATGCTGATAATATCTCCACATTATATGGATCAGATACATCGAGAATGACAAACCCATTCTTGCGAGTTGATGCGCCTTCACGACTGATCACTCCAATTTTACCATTTTCCGAAATTTTGACATCATTAACAGTCCGTGCATCTACTGTCACTGTATCGATGATTTTTAAATTGGAACGATCGGTTACATCCCAAAAATATGCTTCACCATTGGCACCCCATGTACCGGTAATGGCAAAATCTTTACCTTTATGTTTACCAATACCTGGCCAAAGCCATAAATCCGATGTATAAACATTTGAAATAAGGCCATGTCCAACTAATTCAATTTCTTTGTTTACCTGCCTAGGGACAACCTCGACTGTTTTGCGTGCAGAATAACCACTGGAATGAGCACTGATTGTATAAATGCCATCATTTTCCGCCACAAACCGGCCATCGGAGGATATTTGAGCTGAAGCCGGCAAGCCAATACCGTAATTTGCTTTACCTTTATATGAAAAATGGACAGGGACATCGGGTACAATCTGATTTCTCCGATCGTATGCTTTCACTTCAAAATGAAGTACATCGCCTGTTCGAATTTGATCTGTTTCAGTTGACATCGCTAAACGGCGTACAGGATTTTTTACAATACTCAACTCCAAAGACGCATTAATACCTTTTGTGGATGCGGTAATATTAATGAGCCCTGGCTTTTTTGTTTTTAGTGTGCCGAGCGCATCAAATTCGGCTATTTTAGTATCAGAAACGGTTAAGGAAACATCTACATCTTTACGTAATAATTGAGCTTCATCATACACTTCTGTTTCAAATCGTTTTGAGGTACCTACATATAATTTCGATTCTGGATTTTTAAATGTGATATATTTTAATGGAGGCTTTGGCACTTCAACAATTACCGAACCATATACACGATCTTCCCGCTTTACCGAAATGCTGCGCGTTCTTAATTTTAATTTACCTGGTTTATGGGGTTTTATTTTCACGTGCGCAATACCAGTGGAATCACTAATTCTTGGGGTTACCTCTAAGGATCTACGGGGTTGACCATATACAAAAAACGGGTTCTGAGATAGTTCTCCATTTGGACTTAATAACTTTATTGTAACCTCGGCAGTTTCACCGACATGTAGAAAAAATGAATCTGGTTCAAATTTAAATTGCAACGTGTCATTTGTTTCTTCCTGAGCACCCAAAAATGCCACTGTGATTACAATGAGCCATTTGATTTTTTTTATCATTTTCGCTCCTAATAATAATATGACCTGAATACTTAGAAATTTACTGCGGTATTTTTAATCAATTCTTAAATATTTTAATCCCAGGTACATTTGACATTAGTTTGTTCCAGCAGTAAACTCTTCTCCTTATAATACAGACATTTCTATAGCAGGAGGATTTATGAAAAACTTAGACCGTCGTCAATTTTTAGGTACTATCGCTAAGCCTGCAGCCGTGGCTTCGGTGGTAATGGCTAATCCTACCCTGATGGCAAAAGCGCTTTCTAAAATAAAGAGCGCGACTGGAAACCCCAAAGATATCGCCAGGGATGAAACCTACTGGCGTGAAATTCAACAGGGCTATACAGCAGATCGCGGTATTGTTAACCTTAATAATGGTGGTGTCAGCCCATCGCCGGCTATTGTGCAGGAAGCCATGAAGCGCCATCTTGATTTTTCTAATACTTCACCTGCCTATTCTATGTGGCAAATTCTTGAACCCCAACGGGAACCAGTACGACGACGGATGGCACGATTCTTTAATTGTGACCCTGAAGAGATTGCACTAACAAGAAATGCTTCCGAAGGTCTTCAAATCTGTCAAAATGGTTTTGACCTAAAAGCCGGTGATGAAGTGCTTACAACCACTCAGGATTACGGCCGAATGATTAGTACATTTAAACAACGTGAATGCCGTGATGGCATTGTTATGAAACAATTTAAAATTCCTATCCCAGCCGAAAATGATAGAGAAATTGTTCGATTGTTTGAAGATAATATTACGCCTAAAACAAAACTTATTCTTATGTGCCACATGATTAATATTACCGGGCAGATCTTGCCGGTAAAAAAGGTGGTCAATATGGCGCGGGAATACGATATCCCGGTTATTGTGGACGGGGCACATACTTTCGCCCATTTTGACTTTGATGTTAACGATCTCGACTGTGATTATTACGCTAGCAGTTTGCATAAATGGCTATGTGCTCCTCACGGCACCGGCATGTTATATGTACGAAAAGAAAAAATTGCAGATCTTTGGCCACTCCAAGCACCTGGTGAATGCGGCAAAGATGATATTCGCAAATTTGAAGAAATTGGTACTCACCCCGCCGCAAATTATTTAGCCATTGGTGACGCACTTACATTTCACCAAGGAATTGGCAGTAAAAATAAGGAAGAGCGTTTGTTTTACCTTAGAGATCGATGGGCAAAAAGACTAATCAAGCACAACCGTATAAAATTGCATACCAGTTTAAAACCTGGAAAAGGTTGTGCCATTGCTACTGTTCAGATCAAGGGGATTGATACAGTTGATGTATCGAAACATCTTTGGAAAAAATATCGTATCTTCGTTGTTGCTATTAAACATCCGGAATTTGAAGGATGCCGTGTGACTCCTCATGTTTACACGACCATTGAAGAAATTGACCGGTTTAGCGATGCCATGGAAGCTATACTGAAACACGGGGTATAACTCTACCAAGGTTGAGGACACCGATTCGAACCCGGTTTCCCGCTCCATTTTGAAGTAATATGATTTGTAAATGAGAGGGGCTC
>PBBH01000022.1 GCA_002716525.1 Fidelibacterota bacterium
GTAGTTATACTCAATTAGATATCAAATGGGAAGAACTAGATGCCCGGGTACGTTCAGCCCATATTGATGACGACGTAGTTATTTTAATTACCCCAAATTTAATTTCTGACAACAGAATAAAAATTATTATAGAATCAGGAATGCTTTGGAACCGCAAAGGTACATTACATAGAAATGAAGATCATTTGTTAGCCAGAACTTCAGGTACACTAACCGTCGTCTACACCACATCTAAAATTATAGATAACGATCCCTATTTAGATATTAATACACCATACATGGCAGTTTGGTTAGATAGTGAGGTCGGGATTTCAACTGGTAAATTTCGTTCCTTGGACGAGATTAAGGATGCCATTGATTTCCAGGAGAGAAAACTTCAAACTGAAGCTGAAAAATATGGATTGTTAGCTGAAACATTTATTGCTATACAAGCCGGGATTGCCTGGAACTTAATTTATGAACCAAAACATGATCGAGTTGTGTCTACAGTTGGGCGTTTATGGAACGAAGAATATGGGGGTTATTGTTTGTTTGGATGGGATAATTTTTTTCTAGCCTATATGACCGGACTATCCAGTCGTGAACTTGCTTATGCCAATGTGATTGAACATCTTCATGGTAAAACAGAAAGCGGATTCATCCCCAATGATAATCGTGGGAATGGCAGTAAATCTTTTGATCGCTCTCAACCACCAGTCGGGGGAATCATGGTGAAGGAAATATATAAGAAATTTTCTGAAAAATGGTTCTTGGAAGCTACGTTTGATGATTTATTAGGTTGGAATCGCTGGTGGTTAACTGATAGAATTAATAATGGGTTGTTAAGTTATGGTTCTTCACCAGCAGCTAATCCATTTAATGAACCAGTTTTTGGGACCAGGGTTGCAGCTGGCTATGAATCAGGAATGGATGATTCTCCAATGTATAAGGGTGTCCCATTTAATAAAGACAAGAAAACATTAGAATTGCAGGATGTTGGCCTTAACAGTTTATACATTTCTGATTGCTATGCATTAGCTGAAATGGCTGGGGTTATTGGTCGCAAGAAAGAACAAAACGAATTAATCGAAAGAGCAGAACAGTTTTCTTATAAAATGCAAAAGATTTGGGATCCTGATTTTGGGGCATTCCTTAATTACCGCACAGATGTAGATACACTTTCTTCACGTATTTCACCTACAATGTTCTATCCATTGCTTGCGGATTTGGGATATAAAGATCAAACGGATCGTATAGTTGAATATTTCTATGATACCAATAAATTTTACGGAGAATGGATGTTGCCATCCACCACCCGTGATGACCCACTATTTCTAAATCAAAAATATTGGAGAGGGGCTATTTGGCCACCACTTAATTTTCTGACATACTTAAGTCTACGTAAAGCCGGATATTATGGAGCAGCAAGTGAACTGGCAGAAAAATCACTTCAACTCATCATGACCGAGTGGAATAACAAGGGTTACGTAAGTGAAAATTATTCATCTATCACTGGAACAGGAGATGATGAGCGGCTTTCATCGGATAGATTTCATTCATGGGGTGCATTATTTGGGATAATATCGTTTATCGAAAAAGGATATCTACCAAAGACTGAATCACAATTGAAGTAAATGCATTGATTAAACTAAAATTATTCTCAAAAAGAGTCTCAATATTGTTTAATCCGGATATTTTTTCGTTATATATGATATTTTAAGTAATAGCGTTTATTTATATATTTTATATAATCACATTTTAGGTAACCTCTGCCCAGTAGCAGGGTTTTTTGTCCCCCCACATTTTCTGTAAAAGTCCTTACATTCCCTCATAAGGTTTAGGTATATACTTGTTGATTAATTGATTATAACCAACTCTGTAGTTTGGAGTTGGGCATTGGAAAAACAGCCCGCACATGAAATTCAACCTGTTAAAATGGAATTCGTTTAGCCAGAAGAGGTTAAAATGAGTGAAATAATTATAGAAGCTGTACCAAGCCTTACTTAATACACCTTAAACCTGAAAGAGCCTAGAGAACTCTGGCGTCCTAAAAGAACAAGCGGAATATGGAAAGAAATAAATGAAATGCCAATAAATCCAACTAGATTTGTTGGGAGAGTTTATGAGTCAGAAATCGGATTCGATTAGTAGGCATCTGCCTGCCGCATTTGCTTCTTTGGTTGGACGCTTTTGGCTGGTGACGTTTACACAATTTAGCTGGGCAACTGATATTGAATTATTTTTCTATCCAGTTGTTAGCGCGGAAAATGAGATTCATGAAAGTCTTAATACCGTTAATGTTGAGGCAGGCACCTATGAACTGAATGACGGAGTTCCGGCCCTTGATCCCGGCCACAACCGGATAAGGCTGAACTTCGCTCCCAATTTTACCTTCGATTTGCAGATAGAATCCTATTCCCTACTGGCTGATAATTTCCGGTTTCGACTTGCCACGGATCAGGGTGTGATTGATGGTCCGGAAATGTTGGCCAGGACTTACCGGGGCAGATCTACCGATGATCCTGAAAGTCAAGTGCGATTGACTATTGGACCAAATTATTTCTCTGGCTTTATCAAAACCGGGTCTAACGAACAATTTTTTATCGAATCAGTCGCGGCTGCGAATAAGACCGCGGAATCGGAAACCAGAGTCAGAATATTCAACATAAGCTCGCTGAATAAATCCGGAATACAGTTGGTAAATGATATCGGTCTGGCTGAAAATTGGTACCTCAATTTTCCGGGAATCGGGTTATCATCCGGTGCCACATATACCGCAGATATTATCTACGAAGCCGAAATCGCACTGGTAGCTGATTATTATGCTTTCACCAAAACTAATTCAACAGACCAACTTGCCTACGAATTACTGAATATCCTGAATATAACCGACGCCTATTATAATCAATTGAATATCACCTACCGGTTGGTGGAGCTATTTATCTTTACTTTTCCGGAAGCGGAGCCGTGGCCAGACAGCAATGATGCGGGAGAATTATTGGATGCCTTTGACAGTTGGGTCGGAGATGGCGGCCTGTTGAACTGGCACGACCTGGCAACCTTCTGGTCCGGGCGTTCAATTGGCTATTCGTATGGCTGGTTGAACTCGATCGGTACCTTTCGGCGTCATCATTTGGTTGAATTCTGGAACATGGGATATACCCGCTGGCTAGGGAATTTCCAGGCTCACGAAGCGGGCCATAACTGGGGTGCCACTCACATGGAAGATGATCCACGCTGGATAATGAGTTCCCATATCTACGACGGTGTTATCAACTGGCATTCTGCCACGGTGGCGGCTTTTCCCGGATTTATCAATACTGCGCTCGATTATCTGGATCCGGCTGATTCGGTTTCCGCGCCTGCTTTCCTGTCCTATCAACCGCAGATTATTGATGATGACAATCAGGATGGGGGCGTTGACCCGGGAGAGAATTTTGAATTACAACTGCCGGTAGTCAATATCGGTGACGATACTAGCAATAGCGTGGTGGTGTATTTGAATCTAACTGGATCAAATAGCCTCTTTCTCACTGTGCACGAAGCCAATGATACAGTTGGACTACTTGATCCAATGGTTATCACCTATGCAAATCATAACCTTTCCGTTGCAGCTGATATTCCAATGTCATCACAGATAGGGCTTGAATATTTAATTTCCGATGGTACTGTATCCGCTACTGCTTCCTATCAACTGGAAATCGGACAAATTCCTGAATACGGATACCTGGTAGCCGGTGTGATTGACAATGGGAATTCCAATGGAAAATTTGATCCCGGTGAAAATATTTTGCTACTTATCGATATTGAAAACCAGGGGATGGTAAACGGTCAAAATATCAATGTGGTGGTTCAGTCTCAGGGTGCCAACGCAATCTATATTCAGAATGTTGACTCCCCGCAGATTATCGGAAGCCTGGAAGCTGATGCCAGCACGCAGCAGGAGATTACGTTTGAGATTTCCGAAGATTTTCCTGCTAGCGAAGAAGTGGAATTGATGATTACTGTTAGTGACAGTTTCTCGGTCAACCAGCGCTTACGCAGCTTTGTTGTGGGGTTGCCATCCCAGCATCATTTCTGGGAAGATTTTGAGTATTTCGGATATGATCCACTAGGCGCGGGCTGGACACAAATTTTGACAAACGGTCTTCCGGCCATCAGTACCTGGGACAGCGTGGAAGTCCACGATGAAGATAACAGTAACTGGATTTCCGGGCCCTATGCCGGCCGACGCGCGCTGTTCAGTGCCGAAAACTGGATTGGATCCGGATCAGGTGAGGTAAGAATAATTACACCATTGATTGATTTGCGCGATGCCATTGCGCCGAACCTGCATTTTAAAGAAATCCGCGGCTGGGATAATTACTGGCCGAATACTAAACCGGATCATCAAATTAAAATCGAGAGTTCCTCGTCACCAACCGGTCCCTGGTCAACAATTGCCAGTATCAGTTTCAATGAAGATGATTTTATGAANTGGCAAACGGTNNANGACATTGATTTATCAGCCCATGTGGGTGAACGGATTTACCTNTCNTTTTATACCGACACTCACCATTATTACTGGCGNATCGATAACGTGGCTGTGACCGATANCACNGATNAAGATTTGACGCCTCAGNNTTTCCGGTTAAGTCAGAATTATCCCAACCCATTCAATTCGGGTACCACAATCGAGTACAGTCTGACGCAACCGGCGGAGGTGAACTTGGCTATCTACGATCTGACCGGAAGACTGATTAATACCCTAGTAGATTATGATCAACCGGCTGGTCGTTTCACGGTTCATTGGAATGGTATCGGTAAGCGCGGCACACCGGTAAGCGCCGGCGTATATTTCTGCCGCCTGCAAACAGCGGATCACAACCGGACAATAAAAATGCTACTGCTAAAATAATTACAATTATACAAAATCAAACTCTGCCCAGCAACAGGGTTTATTGTATATAGAGATTTAGCAATAGGATGTGTTTACTTGATTGATGTTGATTATGTTATTATATTAAAAGGTCACTTTAGGCTTTACTAATTTTTCGAGCAATTAAAAGTGTTCGCAAAAATGAACAAGCATGGTTAATTCAATCCTTAAAGAAATAGGAGAAAAATAATGGAAAATAAATATATTAGAATTTTATCTATAATTTCATTATCTGTTCTGGTAATGTTTTCTTGTGAAGATGAAACGAAAGATGTTGAGGACACTGTAGTTCCCACCCCGGTTATTACTTCGATTGATCCTGCTGGAGGATATCCTGGTGAGGAAGCAACAATTACTGGCGAAAACTTTAACGCGACCACTTCATTGAATTTGATTGAGATTGATACTAATGGTGTATCACTTGCTTCGGTTACACCTTCTGCAGGTACCGCAACATCACTGACATTCACTCGTCCAAATGTTAGCGGCGTAGGTGTAACAATCAATGCTACTTTAAGGGTTAGGAATGTTGAAGATGTTGAAGAAAAAGTAAGTGAAAGTATTGCCATCAGTTTATTACCTGTTTTTGACATTGTATATGTAAATGGCCTTCCCAAAACCAAAGGTGGACTCGCTTTCGATGCAGATGGGAACTTGTATGCACGCGGGCAAGATCCAGCAGATGTATTCAAGATAACACCTGAAGGAGAAGAAAGTTATTTTGGTCAAACACATTGGGGTGAAGGAGAAATGCATATTGGTCCGGATGGTTACCTTTACGCTGCAGTTGTTTGGGGTGACTATGGTATAGTTCGAATCTCTCCAGCAGGCGGTGATTATGAAACTTGGATGCCAGACATGTATGTTAATAACCCATTTGATTTCGATTGGGATAGTGATGGGAATATGTACATTGGAACAGCTGATGGAACTATTTACCGTCGACTAGCTAATACTGATAATGAGGTCGAATTACTGAAATCTTCTGGATCATGGGGATCACCTATGCGTCTTTATAATGACGATCTTTATTGGTATACTAAGAATGATTCTGGTAGTAATGGTCTTTATAAAGCACCAGTTCCTGCAGTGGGAGATACTGTAACAGCTAGTTCGATCACTCAGATACTTGCTAGCGAAGACTATAACCCATCAGGTTTGGCTATCGATGGTATGGGTAATGTTTATTTGATGGTTGGCTGGGAAAACTCAACATTAGTTCGAGTAACTCCTCAAGGCGCTGTCGAAGAGGTATGGGAACTTCCAACCGAAAATCCCAATAAGGCTGTATGGCATAACAATAAGTTATGGATAGCTGCTGGAAATCAAGATAGTTCAGTATATGTATTGCACTTAGGCGAAGAATATGGTACGGGAGCTGTACCCCAAAATACTTGGTAAAAGCCTTTAATTAAAAAACGCCCCTATATACATTAAGGGGCGTTTTTTTTAACCGCTTTCCAAGGTAGTAACCAATTTGTAATCCTCTCTAAAAAAGAAAAAGGCATGCCAGTGAGTACCGTAAAATGCCGTAAAAAAATAAACACACTTACAAATTCTTGGACAAGCTACATACTGATTGGCATTTGTCTACAAAATTTCATCTGGGCCGGAGTATCCGGGAAAATATATGGTAGGGTTACTGATAGGGATAATGGAGACCCGTTGCCTGGCGTAAATGTGGTTGTTGTTGGCACATCTCAAGGATCGGCAACTGATTTGGAAGGTGAATATTATATCTTAAATCTACGTCCTGGAACCTATTCTGTATCTGTTTCTATGATAGGGTATCAGACTACTATAAGCAGAGATGTCAGGGTCCTTTCTGATCATACAGTTACCCTTGATTTTGAATTATCAACAAAGGTACTTGAAGCATCCGAGATTGTGGTTACTGCTGACAGGGAAGTCATCATTATGGATCGCTCTGCAAGCGAAGTTCACATTTTCTCTGAAGATATTAATACCGTTCCAAAAGTTCGCGATATACGGGATTACATAAACCTGGAAGCCGGTATTGAAAATGACCTCATTCGTGGTGGTGGCTTGGATCAAACCACTTTGATGATCGATGGGATGTCTTTTGTTGATAATAGATCTAATGAGCCGGTCATGATGGTAAACCTGAGTTCAGTTGATCAAATAAGTATCATTAAGGGCGGGTTCAATGCGGAATATGGTAATATTCGATCCGGACTGATCAATATTATTACTAAAGAAGGCTCAACGTCTAAGTATAGTGGTTCAATTGATATACAGTATGATTCTCCCCAGCTTAAACATGATGGATACTCACTTTTTGATCCTATGAATTATTATCTCAGGTCATTTTTGGAACCAGGGGTGATGTGGAGTGGTACCCAGCAAGGTAGTTGGAATACTGATATGCAAGAAAGCTACCCCGAGTTCATTGGCTGGAATTCTGTATCTGCTAATTTGCTATCAGACAATGACCCATCAAACGATATGACACCACAACAAGCGCGCGACCTTTTCTTGTGGTACCATCGTGTTGAAGGCAGTAGCGAATTAGGACAAAAAGAAGGCCAATACGGTCACAAACCGGATTACAATGTAGATATCGGATTTGGTGGTCCGGTTCCTTTAATTGGAAAAGCATTGGGAAACATGACCTTTTATATCTCGCATCATAATAAAAATGACATGTTTGCTTTACCAGCAGTCCGGGATTTTCACCACGAATCAAATACACATCTTAAGTTGACGATGCAGCCCACAAACAAGATAAAAGTTAAAATTGAGGGTCTGTATGGTGAGATTAACACCCTTTCTGCTAGTCCTGAAGGTTCCGGCAATAACTGGTAGCTCAACAGCGGTTCTGATATTTTTTGGAGTTATCTGGCCACTTCTGATTCATATGCAGATGGTGGTGGTTCTGCACTTTATTGGCCCAGTGCTCTTAACCCTTTTAACATTTATCGTTCAATGGTAGGCTTTACCTTTGATCATGTCCTGAGTCCCAGCACATACTACAATATTCGGATTTCTAATGTTAATCTGAAGAATGCCTGCTATGGCCCAGACTTTATCCGTGACACAACTGTGATTCGTTCCTTTGGAAATGTAACTGTGGATCAAGCGCCATTGGGATTCTCAGTAGCTAGTAATTATACCCCATCTGGAGACGGGATGGTTTTTGCTTCTTTAGGCGGTGTTACGCGAGATGAGTCCGAAGTGAATACGTTGAATGTGAAATTTGATTTAACAAGTCAAATCAATAAAAAACACCAAGTAAAGACAGGCTTTGAATTAAACTACGATGATTTGAACACNTCTTATCAGAGTCAGTTTGACTACGCTCCTAAAAACAACTACGTAAATCAATATCGGGCTTATCCCATTAGAATGGGNGCCTACATTCAGGATAAAATCGAAATCAAAGGTCTTATAGCTAATCTTGGATTACGGTTGGANANTAACTCTCCTAATCAGGATTGGTATACTNTAGATCTATACTCAAAATATNTTTCTCCCNCCTTTAAGGATGAGTTTACCCAATTAGCACCAANAGAACCAGCAAAGGGGCATTTGAAAATAAGTCCAAGACTGGGTGTNTCTCATCCCATTACCGATGCAGCAAAATTATACTTCAACTATGGTCATTTTTATTCCATGCCTTCATCGATTGACATGTATCAAATAGGTTATGGAACTGCATATCAAGGCATAGATTTTCTTGGAAATCCCTCAGCAGAAATACCTAAAACGATAGCCTATGAATTGGGTGTTGAATATGATGTAAACAATATGATTCTGGTGCATGCATCAGGTTATTATAAAGACGTTTCTGATCAGATCGCTTATGTTGGGTATACCAGTATTGACGGAAGCGTAAACTATACCACAACTGAAAATAGCAATTATGAAGATATTCGTGGATTAGAGATCAGAGTTCAGAAGAGATATGGACGCTGGTTCACTGGTTGGATAAACTACAATTACATCGTACAAACTTGGGGATATATTGGCCGAGATCATTACTACGAGAATCCTCGAGACCAAATGCGCTATGGATACCAGAATCCGAAACAGGAGAAACCATTGGCAAGACCTTTCTTAAGGGCCAATCTGGTGTTACATACACCGAAGGCTTGGGGACCAAAATTATTAGGTACTCATCCATTAGACCAATGGCAAATAAATATCCTCCTTGGTTGGAAAGCTGGAGACTATATAACCTGGGATCCGTTGGAAACCTATGAACTACAAGATAATCTTCAGTGGAAAAGTCAATACTCTGCCGATCTGCGTATGGGAAAAAATATTTCAACTAATAAACTTGATTTAATGGTTTTTGTTGATATTAATAATGTTTTTGATCTGCAATATATTGCTATGCAAGGATTTGATGGTGGTGACGATTGGCGAAACTATATGGAATCTTTACAACTACCCATGTATGAAGAAGAACAATATACCGCTGCAGGTTATACCGGTGGGGATGATCAGGTTGGAGATGTCTATAGTGATGATAAACCCCATATTAACATGCCCAATAGAGGCTTTCTTACATATTTGAATCCCAGAAGTATAACTCTTGGTTTTAGAATCAATTTTTAAGTAATCCAAATTTCTTACAATGAATAATACAAAAAAACTTACTTCTGCAGTCTCTATTATTTTATCTCTAACAGGTATTCAGATGCTATATGCTGGTACCTTCAAGTGGGTACGGATCGGCAATGTGGAAATGAAGGTAGTCGATAACACCGATCAAGACCAATTGGCTGGTTCACGAGCAGTTTATTACTACTATGATAACTATAGGTATTACCATCTGTACAACGCTGGTTGGCATTTTGGTACTGTAGATTGGGTTGATGAAACAGGTACAAACTGGCCAGTGAAAGTTGTGGGTACAGCGACAGCTGGTGCTAATGAAAATATAACAATGCCAATTGCCGATGATGGAGGCAACACCTTAAAACAGTACGTGCGACATCAGCCTCCTACTGTTACAGTGAATGGTGAAATATTAAATGATCCTTTTCCTTTAACTGGTGATGAAGTCAATCCAGAGAAAATTCCGGGAACAGCCGATTTGATGATGGAATCTACTGTTAATACAATAATGGGAGTCACATTAAAACAAAAGGTTCTTGCTTGGAGTAGTGCAGATTACGACGATTTTATTATCTATGACTGGACATTTATTAATAATGGCAACACAGATGATGACCCGGATATAGAATTACCAGGACAGAATCTGGAAGATGTCTATTTTATGCGCATGAATAACTTTTATTCACCTGGTAGAGGTTCACCTTGGTACAGTACTTATGGTGAACGNATTGGAGATTCGCTGCGCATAATGTATGGCTATCCAGCTCGAGGGCCANATTCTGATTATGATGATTTTGGTGATCCTGATAAAAGTANAGATTTTATTAATCGACCATTTTATGTTGGCGAAGCATTTTTGCACGCTGATAAATCCGCATCAGATAAATCTGATGATATTACCCAACCCCAAATGACAGGTGTTCAAACTGTTGAAATATTTTGGCTAAAATTTGAGGCNTCCAGCCACACTCCCAGTGANTTAGCAAATTTGTATGAGGTTCTAAAGTATGGATTTGGAGGTCCACTCTTCAATCTGGAATATCAAACCGAAAACACTTATGAGAACACATATCATTCTCTTAGGATGGATGAGCAAGGTTATAAATATCCCAAAGAATTTCCCTGGTGGAATTGGCGGGCAATAGCACATACTTCCTCAGGTCCCTATGATCTGGCCTTCGGAGACAGTATCCGGTTTGTTTATGCTTTTGTAATGGGAACTATCTCACCGGAAAAAGGCCGGGAAATCGGACGCGCATGGAACAACGGGACAGCCACCTGGGACAGTGAAAATAATCTACCGCCTCCTTTTATAGATCATCCTGATTTATACGATAATGATAACGACTATGCGAAAGATTGTTGGGTAGCAACAGGAAAAGATTCTCTTTTTAANAACGCATGGGCTGCCCAATATGCGGTTAAAAACAATTATGAACTCCCAGTTCCGCCTAGAGCTCCCTCTATTGATGTTCAGGGTTTGCCGGACTACATCCAAATCAATTGGGGANATGAATCTGAAGAAGCTTCAGATTTCGCGGGTTACAGAGTCTATCGGAGTACGGGGAGTCCAGATTCCTCATTTACAAGAATATTTGAATGCGGTGGAAATTCTGGTGTTACTCTCACCCATAGCTTTAATGATACAACTGCACAGCGAAGCGTTGCTTATTTTTATTATGTGACTGCCTTTGATGATGGTTTGTCAAATACGCCCAGCCCTAATGGTGTGGTGCGCAGTCTTGAAAGTGGTTGGAATTTGAATCGGACGCGTGCTGCAGCATACCGATCCCGTCCTGCTGGTNCCCTGGAAACAATTCGGGTTGTTCCAAATCCATTAAATGTGAATGCAAATAACTTTCCTGGAGAACCTAATAAAATNGTATTTATGGATATACCCGGTTACTGCACAATNAACATATACACCGAAAGCGGGGATCTGGTGAAATCTGTCGAACACAACTCTGGTTCTGGTGATGAAGTATGGGGTGGGAATATCCTCGATTTGCAGACNGTATCAGATAGTGGTCAGTTACTTGTTAGTGGAATCTATCTTGCACATATTACTGATAATGAAACTGGCGATATGTCCGTAACTAAATTTGTCATTATTAGATAAGGAAAATTAGGGTTGNTCTTTTTNATACAGGTGAGTTTGTGACTATGAAGATTAGAATAATTATTTTCGTGGCACTTTTAATAGGTTCGACCATGACAAAATTGAACGCTGAAATTAAAAAAGTGGCCCAATCGGGATATCAGTTTTTAAAAATTGATGCCGACGCCCGTGCGGCTGCTATGGGGGGTGCATTCATTCTTGTTGGTACAGGTGCGAGCTCCATGTTTTATAATCCGGCAGGAATGACTGAACAGCCCGNTAGCATTGATTTTTTCAGTACTCAAACAAACTGGCTTGCTGATATTGGTTATTATTCACTAGGCGTTACAAAGAAACTGGGTAATTTTGGTGTAATTGGATTCAGCATGCAAACTTCTGATTATGGTAGCATAATTGGTACGCGAGTTGCTGATAATACTGCTGGTTTTATTGAAACAGGCAACNTTGAAGTGGAAGCTTTAGCANTGGGNNTTTCTTTTGCTAAAAGTTTGACTGATCGGTTTTCCGTTGGTGGACAANTAAAATTTGTGAGTCAAAGCCTTGGAAATACTTTGATGCCTGATGGATCAGAAAAGTCAAATAAAACCGATGGACTGGCATATGATTTTGGCACTATTTATTACCCTGGCATAAAAAGTTTCCGTTTTGGAATGGGAGTACGGAATTTTTCAAAGAATTTTAAATATGAAGATGATTCTTTCCCTTTGCCGCTCACTTTTACTATGGGAGTTGCATTGGATGTCATGGACTTTGTTGGGAGTTTTGGAGAAAATCATAATCTTCTCGTTGAAGTGGATGCGGTACACCCTATAGACTATACAGAACGGGTAAATATGGGTATTGAATATGGATTCAAGAAAATATTTTTCTTACGAGGTGGGTATAAATTTAACCATGATACAGAAGGTCTATCNTTAGGTGTAGGATTTTCANTACGGCTAATTGGACTCATGACCAAATTGAGCTATTCCTTCAATGACGCTGGATCCTTTTCTCCTGTAAACAGAATTTCCATAGGTATTTCATTATAAAAACCGTTGCCAAATAAAAATGAAACGCCTGCGAATCATCCCAACCCCACTACAATNAAAACCNGTCTTATTGACGGGTTTATTGTTTATGGACATTTGGTACTGACACTTTGTAATATTGTTTTATTGGAATAACTTATTTCGNCTGGTAATATTATTGGAATACANGTAAATACACTGCGAAAATGAGTTTCTATATAAAATCCCTTTTTTTTGCCATCCCTATCTTCACCATATTAATTATTATTGAAGCGATTATCGCTAAACGAAAAGATCTGCAAATTAACCGTTCGGCCGATATGATAGCCAGTCTTAGCTCTGGGCTTACAAAAACAATTCGTGATGGGATAAAATTTGGCTTTACAATAATCGGTTATTCATGGCTGGTTACTAATATGACTATTTACAAGCTNGAGCCTATTTGGCTTGCCGTTATTATTGCATTCGTAGTCCAAGACTTTACCGGTTACTGTATCCATCGCTTGAAACATCGCGTCAATATATTATGGAATAGGCATATTATTCATCACAGTAGCGAAGAGTTCAATCTTTCCTGTGCCTTGCGGCAGTCTATTTCAAATACAATAGACTTTTCCGCNATTTTTATGGTACCCGCAGCACTTCTTGGCGTTCCNACTAAAATATTTGCAATTCTNGGGCCCCTGCACTTCTTTTTTCAATTTTGGTACCACACCCAACTTATTGGCANAATGGGTTTCCTTGAGTATATTTTAGTTACGCCGTCTCACCACCGGGTCCACCATGCGATCAATCCAGAATATATCGATAAAAACTACAGCCAGATTTTAATATTTTGGGATAAGCTATTTGGATCCTTTCAGCCTGAGCTTGATGATGTAAAACCAGTATATGGAACGCTCAAGCCGGTCCAGACTTGGAATCCGGTTATCATTAACTTTAAAGTTATGTGGCAACTGATCAAAGATGCTTGGCACGCGGAACGTATTCTTGATAAGCNGCGAATCTGGTTCATGCCTACAGGCTGGCGCCCNCCAGATGTAAAAGAAAAGTTCCCCCTACATGAAATTACAAATCCGAAAAAGCGGGTAAAATATCATACTGAAAATTCAAAGCTTCTAGTTACATATTCATGGACTCAGATTATTATAATGAACATATTGATGTTCCATATGNTCACCATTATCCCTAGCTATAATGTTACGATGTGTTACGTGTACGCGGCCATGCTCATTCTAAGCATATTTTCGTTCACATCTATTTTGGATCATCGCAACTATGCTTTGATGGCGGAGTCAGTGAAGTTGAGTTTGGGATTCAGCCTTCTGTATTATCAAAATTACAGCTGGTTTGGTTTAAGTGGTTTTTATGTTTATGGACTTATTTTTTATTTCATTACATCATTTTTACTGACATATTATTTTCAAAATGAAATAAAAATCAGTTCGCTCCGTCCGGATCCTGCGCAAGTAAACTAGTAATAGAAATTACTGGCCAGGGAGTACAGTTATGTACTCAAACTTTAAATTTATGCATATTACATGATATATTATTATCGACAAATTAAGAATACAAAAAGATAATATTTAAACCAGCATTCATGCATAAATTCCGCGGGCAATTGGGAAGAAACCATGGATAAAAAGTCTTCTTATACAAAACAAGACCTACTTGATATTGGCACCGGGAAGGCTTTCGGGAAAAAGAACGGCAAATTGCCCCTACCGCCTATGCTCATGATAGATCGAATCTTGAATATCTCAAAAACAGGCGGTAAATATGATGCCGGTTTTATCGAAGCAGAAATGGATATTGATCCAGAACATTGGTTTTTTAAATGCCATTTTAAGAATGATCCCGTCATGCCTGGATGCTTAGGACTGGATGGATTTTGGCAATTAATTGGATTTTTTCTTTCGTGGGCCGGCGGTAAAGGTAGGGGCAGAGCTTTGGGCGTAAAAGAGCTGAAACTCAAAGGACAGGTGCGTCCTTACCATAATAAGATAACGTATTTAATTGATATAAGAAAATTCATTACCAAACCCACTTTCATGGCTTGGGGGGATGCTGTACTTAAAGTAGACGATAAAGATAAAGCCATTTATTTTGCAAAATACATCCAGGTTGGATTATTTGAAAAACTGGTGTGGGATAGCGGGATGGACCCCGCTCTCGATCCTTTTTAATTACATTTAGTAAAAATAAACAATAGTTTTTTGTTACTGCTTAATACCTAAAGTCGCACCTGTGAACGATGGAGTCCCTTCTGGTGTAGGTTCAGAATTTTCTGTTACAGAATAGGATTTTAACACATATACATCAGCTTTATCTATAAACCTGACTTGTTGCAGTCCATGGGCCATCATTTCACGAGAAATGATAGATGCTTCGGAAGAATTCGTTTTGTAACCCATCGTATGGAATGCAACACGTGTGGTTGGATTGCTCATTTTATCGTTTTCTTACTGAGGTAGAATTTCTGGCAGTGGTTATTCCCTTCCAAGTCTATCAACTATGATAGGCTTGTAACGATTTGATCTGAATCTTCTGCCGGGAACGGATAGCCCGTACAGCGGCTTCGGCACCAGAAAGCGTGGTAATAGCCATAATCCCTTTTTGAATACAGGCCCGGCCAATTGACTCTTCATCAAAACGTGATTGGGATCCCAAGGGAGTGTTGATCACAATTTGGATATCATTGTTCATTATATGATCTAAAATATTAGGCCGGCCTTCCCCAACCTTAAACACCGGATCTACCGGTATACCATTACGCTGCAATTCACGAGCTGTACCGGAAGTGGCTACTATTTTGAAGCCTATTTCCTGTAGATCTCTAGCAATGGGAATAACATTTAACTTATCCGGATCATTAACTGATACAAACACAGTGCCCTGATGATATATTTTATTGCCAGAACTAATTATCGCCCGTCTAAATGACTCCCCAAAAGTACTCGAAATACCCATTACTTCACCGGTCGATTTCATCTCCGGACTTAAGAAAATTGATTCTTGGGGAAATTTATTGAACGGCAACACAGCTTCTTTCACAGCAATATGATTATTTCTATCCCATGGATTCAATTCATATTCCGCAAGTTTCTTACCGGTAGCAAGCTGCGCTGCGATCCTAGCTAACGGTACATTCGTAGTTTTACTCACGAAAGGTATGGTGCGACTGGCACGAGGGTTTACTTCCAACACATAAATTTCTCCATCTTTGTAGGCGAATTGGAGATTGATCAGACCTTGAACATTGAGCTCTAGGGCCAGATCTTTCGTTATACGAACAATATCATCAAGTGCTTCGGCTGTTATTTTATAAGGTGGCAATACGCAGGCAGAGTCACCGGAATGTATGCCTGCTTCCTCAATATGCTGCATAATACCACCAATATGCACTGTTTCCCCATCGGAAAGTGCATCCACATCAAATTCAAAGGCGTCTTCCAAGAATTCATCGATCAGAATCGGGTGCCCTGCTGTTACATCAGCAGAGCGAGCTATGTAGTCGATCAATTGTTCTTTTGAATAAACGATTTCCATTGCCCGGCCACCCAAAACATAGCTTGGTCGCGCGAGCACAGGGAAACCAATCGTTTTGGCTACGGCAACAACTTCATCCAAAGTTCGCCCTGTTCCATATTGAGGACAGGTCACCTTCAATTTCCCTAGAATACGACCGAATTTTTCGCGGTCTTCCGCAAGATCAATATCTTTCGGTGATGTGCCCATAATGGGGACACCTGCAGCGGCCAAGGCATTGGCAATCTTTAGGGGTGTCTGTCCGCCAAACTGTACAAGTACTCCATCCGGCTGCTCAAATTCTACAATATTCAATACATCCTCATAAGTTACCGGTTCGAAATACAGCCGATCGACCAAATCAAAATCTGTGCTTACAGTCTCAGGATTGCAGTTTACCATGATCGTTTTGTAACCTAGATCCTGCAAACCAAAAACTGCCTGTACGCAACAATAATCAAATTCAATACCCTGACCAATACGGTTCGGGCCTCCACCTAAAATCATGACCTTCTTCCCACTAAGCGGTTCAATCTCATTTTCCTCATCATAGGTGGAATAACAATAGGGTGTCTTGGCCACAAATTCGGCGGCACAGGTATCCACGACCTTATAGACTGGGACTATTCCTTTTTCAGATCGTTTAGCTCTGATCTGAGCCACAGTATTTCCTTGTAACCGTGCGATTTGTTCATCAGAAAAACCATTTGTTTTCAATTGCTGCAGTGTACTGGATCCATTCAAATTGACGAGCTCTTTGATCTGGTACAGGAACCAGGGATCGATACGAGTAATATTATAGACTTCATCGATTGATTGTCCTTCAAGAAAGGCTTGGCGGATTTTTAACAACCGAAAAGCGGTGGCAAAACGGAGTGTGGTCATATCCAGTGACCGTGCCCGCTCCACATCTGGGTCGCCTTCCGCCGGTGGTTTTGGCTCTAAACCATCCAAACCTACCTCCAAAGATCGGAAAGCTTTCTGTAGGCTCTCCCGAAATGTCCGTCCGATAGACATTACTTCACCAACACTTTGCATCTGCACGCCTAAATGTCCAGATGCAGAAGGAAATTTTTCGAAATCGAATCGCGGAACTTTTGTAACTATATAATCGATCGTTGGTTCAAATGCCGCCAAAGTTTTCCCGGTAATGTCATTTGGTAATTCATCCAACGTATATCCTACAGCCAGTTTCGCCGCAATTTTAGCTATCGGGAATCCAGTTGCTTTGCTAGCCAGAGCTGATGAACGGCTCACCCGAGGATTCATTTCAATAATGACCATGCGTCCATTTTCAGGGTCAACCGCAAATTGGACATTCGAACCGCCTGTTTCAACACCAATAGTTCGCAAACATAGAATAGCATCATTACGCATTTGCTGGTACTCTTTATCTGTCAGGGTCATGGCTGGTGCCACGGTCACTGAATCACCGGTGTGAACACCCATGGGGTCGATATTTTCAATGGAACATATAATTATTGCGTTGTCGGCCTTGTCACGAATTACTTCCAGCTCAAATTCTTTCCAACCCAGTAGCGATTCCTCAATTAATACTTCATGGATCGGACTGGCATTTAGTCCATTTTCGACCAGTGCCTGGTACTCATCATGGTTATACGCCACCGATCCACCCGTACCACCCAACGTGAAAGAGGGTCGGATAATCACGGGGAAATCCAGTGTATCCATGAGCGCATTTGCTTCTTCCCAGGTATGAACAAACCCCCCCTGGGCTGTATTAATTCCAACATCATCCATTGCTTCCTTGAAGCGCTCCCGATCTTCAGCTTTTTCAATGGCCTCCACCTGGGCACCAATAAGCTGCACATTGTATTTATCCAGAACCCCTTCTTTAAATAAATCCATGGCCAGATTTAAGGCTGTCTGACCACCTACTGTTGGGAGAATTGCATCCGGTTTTTCATTTTCAATAATTGCGGTCACATACTCCACTGTAATGGGTTCGATATAGGTCGCATCAGCCAAGTCCGGATCGGTCATGATGGTAGCAGGATTTGAATTCACCAGGATGACACGATAACCCTCTTCTTTCAGTGCGCGGGTAGCTTGAGTGCCAGAATAATCAAACTCACAGGCTTGTCCAATGACAATCGGCCCGGCACCAATTATAAGGATGGACTCAATATCAGTTCTTTTTGGCATGTTCTATCATATCTACAAAACGCTGAAACAGATATCTACTGTCATGGGGCCCCGGGCTGGACTCCGGATGGTACTGAACAGAAAATGCTGGTTTATCCTTACAGCGAATCCCTTCCGACGTATTATCGTTCAAGTTCATGTGCGTAGGGATTACATTATCAGGCAGTGAATCCAGGTCCACGGCAAACCCATGATTCTGGCTGGTGATTTCCACAATGCCAGTTTCCAGATTTTTCACAGGATGGTTAATTCCGCGATGTCCAAACTTAAGTTTGAAGGTTTTTGCACCTAACGCCAAGGCCAGGATCTGGTGACCTAGACAAATGCCAAAGATCGGTTTATGACCCAGTACCTCTTTAACCATATCCACACCGTAGGTAACCGCAGCAGGATCACCGGGGCCATTGCTTAAAAATATTCCATCCGCATCAAAATCAATAATATCCTGTGCGGAGGTATTGGCCGGTAACACGGTTATATCACAGTCATGATCTTCCAGTAACCTGAGTATGTTATGCTTGATACCAAAATCAATGGCCGCAACCTTATATTTTTTCGCACTTCCATTTTTAGCCCAATGAAATGATTTTCCGGTAGTTACTTCCCGCGCCAGATCCAGTCCAGCCATGGAAGGTACTTGACGAAGTTTTTTTGTCAAGTTATCGATGTCCAGATTAATGGCAGAAATAATGCCATTCATCGCCCCCTGGTCTCGAATATGGCGCGTCAATGCTCGCGTATCAATATCCTGAATGCCAACGATTTCCTGATCGCGAAGATAATTGCCAATCGACTGGACCGAGCGCCAATTGGAAGGAGTGACTGTCTCTTCTTTAATAATGAAACCGGCAACCTGGATTCGATCGGATTCAATATCCTCAGGATTAACACCGTAATTACCAATATGGGGTGCAGTCATTGTAACAATCTGCTTACAGTAAGATGGATCGGTGAGAATCTCCTGGTAGCCAGACATGCCCGTATTAAAGCAGACCTCACCACACGTTTCACCAACGTGTCCGAATGTCAGCCCCTGAAATACGCGGCCATCTTCCAGTAATAATACCGCTGATTGATCAGTATCCAAAAGCCCTCCAGTTAAAAAGTACGAAAAAGAATTCTAGCAAAATAACATCATATAAAAATTGGCCACCCTTTTTGCAAAGGGTGGCCAATCGATTGAATTCCATGGTAGAAATTCAGAAAAATAAGTTAAAGATAAAACAGGATAAAATTCATTTTACATTTGCCATGATCCGAGTTTGCTTTGTGTCATGCACTTGGACATACAGACACAAGCATGACTAAACAATATACAAATCTTGATAAGGTTGAATTAAAGCGAGCATTTCCGGATATTGTAGCTATGAAAGATAGTAA
>PBBH01000023.1 GCA_002716525.1 Fidelibacterota bacterium
ATCTGCATAATTAATAAAGAAATCCCCACCTAAAAGGTCACGAACTTCACGGGCATGTTCAATGCCTGCTGTTCTCCAGTCAACACCAAATTGCAGTTCCAAAGCATCGTTCATCACATAGTTTAACTTGGAAATTGCTCCAAGCGTACTTTGTCTATTGATACTATTTCTCAAGATACCAATAGATTCACCGGCTTTTCTGGAGTAGGTTTTTTTCTGAAAGTCATAACTGGTTGCCGATGAACTGTTGATCTCAACCTGTTTATTCCAATCACGGGTCCAAGGAGATGGACCATAGTAAAATTTATGATTATCCATATCACCTTTACCCGCGGCATCACGGGTAACAATTTTACCATAGGTCCCTGTACCGCCACCAGAACCACCTGACCAGTAAAGAATAGTTGATAATCTTGTCTTATCATCTAGGGTTAAAAACCAGTTCATATTTACAAGTGGTTTATGGAAAAAGTTTTCCCGTTCATTTAAGAAATTCGGATCATGACGATCTGTTTCCTTAGCACCATACATATACCAGTATTGTTTTCCTTTATAACTAGAATTGATCGGTGACCAGTTTTGACTGAACAACCGACGGTCTTTTGTATGGCTGGTTTCAGGCGCAGTGAATTCACCCTTTGAATTTGGATAACTTTGGCCATTCCAAATAGCCTCAGGATCGTAATCACTTTGTTTTTTGGCAAAGTCCGGATCATAAACTGCCATATTTTGCTTATACAAATTCTGTCCATGGCGTTGAGGGGCGCCAACGGCGTAAAGCTCGATGCGATTTGTTGCATTGGCTGCATAGCTGGCACCAAAATAATATGCCCAGGCATCCGTCCAATTCCCACCAATAATTCCATCTCCTGTTTTACGTACAATTGTACTACTTAAAGCCACTTTATCACCCATTATTAAACCCGTATTCAAATTCACAGTGGTTTTTAAAAAGCCGCCATCACCGAATTCCTGTTTGAATTTTCCGCCACGCTGATTAGAAGTTGGGTCTGTAATAATATTCATGGTTCCGCCAATGGAAGGGGTAGCTAGGTTTACAGCAGAAAGACCGCGCTGCATCTGGATGGAAGATGTGGCATCGCCAACACCGTCCCAGTTGGACCAGTAGACCCATCCGTTTTCCATATCATTTTGCGGTACACCATTAATCATTACGGCAATGTTTCGCTGGTTAAACCCGCGGACATTAATCCGAGCATCTCCGGCCCCACCACCTTGTTGTGTTGCATATACACTCGGGGTTGTATTAAGAGCCATAGGAATGTCCTGCGAGCCAAGACGGGCTTCCACTTCCGCTTTACTTATATTAGTATATGCTACAGGTGTTTTTTCACCGGCCCGGGAAGCCAAAACTTCCAAAGCAGAAAGCTCCAGGGCAGAGGTTTCTAATGAAAAATTCGCTGTGACATCACCACTTACATCTACGCTTTGACTAGCATCGGCATAACCGATTACAGAAGCAGTAATTGTGTATGAACCTGCAGGAACATTTGTAACCGTATACGACCCATCTGATGCCGCTGCAGCTCCCATGTTTGTTCCAACTAAGACCACATTAGCGCCGGGAAGGGCATCTCCTGTGGATGCATCCGTGACTGTACCCGACACAGTGTGCTGGGCTATCACAAATACAGGTAGAAGGACCAACGTTAGAACTTGTGAGAATTTTCTCATGTCGCTCTCCTTGATTTTATTTTATAATTGTTTTGAAAAATTTTGATTTTGCGGTTTTTCATTGAAAGGATTAATCGAAAAATAAACCCACTTCAATAATGTNAGATTTAAATGTGCAGTAACTCATTTATTTATAGCTTTAAGATTGAATGAAAATTGGTTTTAATCTTCTATAAACGGCAAGCAGAAAATCACCATTAATACAAATTTTANAAAGCATTTAGAACAGAGTTAAATTATTAGAATTATTTAACGGCAANATACATTCTTTACGATTATTTGTTGGTGAATTGACTAGACTTGATACTTCAAAAAATTTAAGTTCATCCGGGTATGGTATTAACAANCTCATNGCATCGGAAATTGATGTATTGTGCACCTGAAGCCAAGGATTAATATCCTCCGGTTTTAATATAACGGGCATGCGGTGGTGGATATTTTTAATAATAGGCGTAGGAGTTGTTGTGATTACTGTATAGCTGAAAATCTTTTTACCTAAAGGGTTTTCCCATGNATCCCAAAGGCCCGCTATGGGAAGCAGTTTATTACCTGGATGATGAATATAATATGGAATCGATTTTCTCGAAGCCTTTTTCCATTCATAATAGCCATCTGTAATTACAACACACCTTTTTTGAGGTACTAGATTCTGAAAAGACGGTTTTTGNAGAAGCGTTTCANAGCGTGCATTAATCAGNTTNGATCCTATCGNTTCATCNTTGGCCCAGTTGGGAATCAANCCCCATTTCATTGGTTTCACGTGTCGACCCATATGATCGATCATAATTGGAGTAGATTGAGTTGGGGCAATATTAAAACTGGGTGTGTATAGATCTGCATCCTGCCATTCTTCGATGGCCATTTCTTCAATGATNGACTGCACATCACGGGTGAGTGTCTTCCGGCCACACATATTTGAATTTACAAATAAAAAGTGGGCCCACAGGGATTCGAACCCCGAACCTACGCATTATGAGTGCGGTGCTCTAACCGTTGAGCTATGGGCCCAGAAAGGGAAACAAAATTAAGGTGATTGGATCATATGTTTCACATCTTCTAATATAGAAGTAAACTGTTTTGAATTTTCAAATATGTTGAATTGATCTGTTTCAACTTTTAAAACGGGGATTCCTTTAATATCCTTAATCCATCGATCATAGGCTATATTAAGTTGATGTAAATATTCTGGATCTATAGAACTCTCATAATCTCGACCCCTAAAATGAATCCGTGTCTGCAGTGTATCGGTTGACGCTCTTAAATAAATGATCAAATCAGGTTTTCTTAAATAATCCGTCATGATATTGAATAAATTGTGATAGTTTTTCCAGTCACGATCATCCATTCGACCCATCTCATGAAGATTGCGAGCAAAAATTTCTACATCTTCATAAATCGTACGATCTTGCACTACACCACCATTTAGGTTAGACATTTTTTTTTGCGCTTTAAAACGATGATGCAGAAAATAAATTTGCAGATTAAAACTCCAGCGTTTCATATCACCATAAAANTCACTTAAGTAAGGATTGTCCGATACTGATTCATAGAATGGCGACCAGCTAAAANCTTCAGCCATTTTTTCTGTGAAAGTTGTTTTACCTACACCTATGTTTCCGGCCAGACCCACAAAAGGGTTTTCATTCATTACTGATAAACTTTCCAGGTAGTCTCAAGCAATGTCTTTAAATCGGAATATTTNGCCTCCCAGTTCAAGGACTCAAAAGCCCGGTTAGTANCNGCATAAAGTTTTGCTGNATCNCCGGGACGGCGGTCAACAATATCAAAAGGAATATCCTTCCCGGAAATTTNTTTGGNCAAGTTGATNACATCCAATACAGAATGGCTTTCNCCGGTAGCAAGATTTACTGTAAGGCTCGCGTTTTCATTTAAATATTCAATACATTTCACGTGGGCAGAGGCCAAGTCTGTAACATGNATATAATCCCGCACACCAGTCCCATCATCAGTATCATAATCATNTCCAAATACTTCCATTTTTTGCCGTCTGCCTGAAGCAACCTCCATTACAATAGGAATCAAATTCTCCGGGTTATTTTCCAAGGATGTAATACGCCCCAGAGAATCATAACCTGCCGCATTAAAATACCGTAATGCGGCAAATCTCAATCCTTTCAGTTCACCATACCATTTAAGAATTCGTTCAATTTCAAGTTTTGTAAAACCATAATAATTAATGGGTTCCAGAGGGTGATTCTCATCTAAAGGTAAATACTTAGGATAACCGTAGACAGCAGCGGTAGATGAAAATATAAATTTATTCACACCCTGTTTTNCCATTGCATTGAGTAGTGTAATCGTTCCGGTAATATTGTTATGTGAATATTTTTCTGGGCGTATCATGGATTCACCAGCTGCCTTAAATGCGGCTAGATGAATCACGGCATNAANATCATTTAATCCTTTTGAAAGATCGTCATNGTTNAGCGTGGAACCTTGAATAAATAATGCTCTTTTATCCACAGCTTCGCGGTTACCAGTAGAAAGATCATCCAATACAACAACATTGTTTCCTTCTTCACACAATGCCAAAACAACGTGAGATCCAATATAGCCTGCGCCACCTGTAACTAATACTTTCAATTATTGTTGTTCCTTGTTGGGAATAATGCGACGCTCAATTACTTCGCCCTTGTTGTTAATTTGTGAAATAATTTTTTCAGCGTCACTAGGGTATTCATAAGCTATGGCATTTTTCATAATACCATTTTCATTAAAATAGGTGATTCGGACAGGTTTCTTATTCTCTTCAAATCGTACAGTATGACTTCCCACCAAAACTGAATCTGCACGGTAATATTTTGAACGCAGTACATTTTCACCATAGCTGAATTCATAATAATAGTAGGTGTTTTCAAATCGATCCAATACGCTAACACCTTTGGTTGTACCCTGACTGTTTATATGATATCGTGCTATCCATCCAGGACGAATGGTACTTAAATCCGGAGCAAATAATTCATCATTCAATTCTGATAAATTTCGATTGGAATAAAACTCAATATCATATTCTGTTGACTTACCTTCATCATCCCAACGCATATGATAAGTCCATAAATTTTTTCCGTACTGATTAAAATAATCCACATCCTGAACTAATCCTTTTTCATCCAAAATTGCGCGGTAGTGTGGCTTGCGTGCCGCTTCTTTCCTGGTAATACCATCGATTAATTCCTGTTTTTTGGGATTCCATTTCAGATAGAATAATTTCAATTTCCCAGATGATTTTACTTTTTTTCTCCGGCCTTTATCCCAATTGGCAGGAATAAATTCTACACTTTTTAATTCTCCTGATGGATAATAAACAGCGCGAAAATGAGCTTCGCTTCTTTTAACTGATTCTTTAGATTTTCCAGCAAGAATATTGGTGCGCATCAAATCGGTTGAAAATAATTTCACCGTTGAATCCGTCTGACTGTATCCTATACTAATGGACAAAAATATCATTCTAAAGTAGCAACGCATTTACATTAAACCCCATGTCATTAGGCTAAAAAGAATAAAAACCATGCCAAGTCCAACCCAGCGGCTACTGGAAAGTTTACGTTCATACTCTATAGCTTCCGCCTCAATTGTACGATAGCTTAAAACAACCCGGACTGTTTTGCCTTGGTCAACCAAAACATCCTGTCGAGCTAGTTTAATCATATCACGCATTTTTCTATTTTCAGATATGGCGCGAATATTTACTGTCATTTCAGGCGGAAAATAACTCACTTGATGCCATCCTGGTGCAACTTGAACAGGATCTTCCACAGGTGAAGCACCAACTTGAAGGCCATCTACATATATGGGGATGCCTTCTGTATCACAATAAATCTGAATCGCCGTAATAGGATTTGGTTTTTCTTCCCAATCAATTTGTTCCTGCGCGGGCAACATAGATAAAACAACAAAAAAGTATAGAGGCCTAAGCATTAATTTCCTTTTGCAATTGGACCACTTCCATCATCAATTCTTTTGCGTCTTGTCCCGCTGCTTCCATTTCACGTATCTTGAATCTGATCTCACGTATTCTTTCTTTCGAAGTTACTTTAGAAATTGTCTGTAAACATTCTTCCGCCATTTGCAGCAGCTCGGTTGTATTGTCTTCTTCCATCAAAATCCGGCTGATAATATCACGGTCTTCAAGGGCATCAAAATAAGCTAATATTTCTGCTGGGTTTACTTCAGGTTTTTCAACTAACAACTGAGCCAGTTTTTTGAGTTGTTCATTTTGTAGCTGATTAATATCCAATTTTTCTTTGATTAGCCTTTTAGCTTCGACATTATCACCTGCTAACACGCTAATTATTCCTAATTCTGCTTTTGCGTTTACTGTGGTAAATAACTGTGGTCTTGAGCTCGCTTTTGCAGTTTTAGGTTGATACCGTTTTTTCTTTATTTGTTGAGAGAACATATGAACCATTTGATTTTCTTCCACCCCTGCGGATTGGGCTAGTGTTTTAATCAAATCTTGTCGAACAATTGGATCTGATATCCCAGCTGCTTCTTCTAAAATTTCTTTTACCAAATTTGATTTTTCTGAAGAAGACATATCTTTAAAATCGGTTGACTGCAGATGGAAGTGTAGAAGTTCAGATGCCTTTTCAATACCATTTGTTTTAAATCCTTCCGCACCATCCCGGTTAACCCAGTCATCTGGGTCGAGACCATCAGGAATTTTGATTACATGTGATTCTACACCACCTTTTAATAGTGTATATCCTGCCTTAATGGCGGCATTGATGCCAGCAGAATCACCATCATAGGCCAGATAAACTTTTGTTGTAAAACGACGAATTTGCTTTACATGACGATCGGTAAAAGCTGTACCAGAAACCGCTACCACATTTTTTATCCCTGCTTGAAAAAGTTGGATTAAGTCGGTATAACCTTCTACTAAAATAGTAAATCCACTTTGGCGTATGGCTTCACGTGTAATATTTAACCCATAAAATATTTCACTTTTTCTATATAGCGGTGTTTCAGGGGAATTCATATATTTCGCTGGATCATCTGTACCAAATACACGGCCACCAAAAGCAATAATCTTCCCCGATGAATTTGAAATTGGGAACATAATCCTAGAGCGAAATCGATCAAAAAATTCATCATTTGAAAACCCAAATAATCCGGATTTTTCTAATACTTCTCGATTATAANTTNNNGCAANNTTATCNCATTTAAAAGATATTTTGAATTTTCCGGCGCAAAACCAACTTTAAATAATTTTATATATTTTTCACTCAGTCCTCGTTCTAATAAATATTTTTTTGCTTCAACACCACGGTCTCCAAATAGTGTAGAATGATATAATGTTGCNGCAACTTGATGAATTTCATATAAACTGGAGAAGAATTCTTTTGAATCATCNNTNCCGGTAAACTCGACTGGTATCCCTAANTGNTTACCTAATTGCTGAAGTGCTTCCACAAAATTNATTTTTTCATATTCCATNATAAAATTGATCGCATTTCCACCATTTCCGCATCCAAAACAATGATAAATCCCTTTATCTGGTGCTACACTNAATGAAGGTGTTTTTTCATTATGAAAGGGGCATAGTCCAAAAAAATTACGGCCACGCTTCTTCAAATCAACATGATGAGAAACCACATCGACAATATCAGCGGTGTCACGAATACGATCAATCGTTTCCTCGGGAATTCTAGCCACGATTCTCTTCTATAATATTTAAAAATTCTCGAATTGTTTTTTCACCTAAATCCACTGGATCATCCCAATGAAACGTAGTGATAATGGTTTTCCGTATATGTATCAACTTCTGTGCTAAATTGGATTCTTTTATTATAATATCAGCGTTATCACGATTGGGCATTAATTCAATCATCCAAAAAAATATCATGATGACCAAAAGACCCTTCGCAAGTCCAAATGTAGTTCCCATCACCCGGTTTGCTAGTTTTGTGCTTTTTGATAAGAATAAAAAATGGATCAATTTTGTAATCATCCGTGCAAAAATCAGAATCGCTGAAAAAATAATAATAAAACTCAAAACAAACAGAACCCATACGTCAATCGGAACCCATGATATCAGGAAAGATCCGAGACCAATATAAAGTTTCAAGGCAAAAATAGTAGCAAAGATGAGCCCAATTAAGCGCCCCATTTCTTCCACCAATCCCCGGCGGAACCCCACTAATCCCATTGCTACAATGAAAAAGACTGCCAAAGCATCCAAAAATTGAATCATATATTATTGTTTTACCGTTTTTATTTTCACAGGGCACCCTTACCGAATAGCCTGAATAATCTATCCTAATATTTCCCGAACAAATTGTTGGGCGGTTTTACCATCAATTAATCCTTCTCCCCGCTCCATCACCTTCGGCATGACTTTACCCAAATCTGCCATGGATACTGCCCCAACTTCATCAACCACTGTCTGTACAATATTCCTAATATTATCTTCAGATATCATCTGAGGTAAATAGCTGTTTAAAATATCAATTTCTCCATTTTCGGAAGCCGCCAATTCTGGCCTACCACCTTTTTCAAACAACTCAACAGACTCTTTTCCTTGTTTTACTAAAGTTTGCAATACTTTGATTGTTTCCGCTTCTGAAAGATCATCCCGTTTTTCAATGCGTTTGTCTTTTAGTTTTGCCAGTGTAGTTCGCAATGTGTTGGACTTTTCTTTTTCCCCTGCTTTCATCGCAGCATACATATCATTCTGTATTCGTTCAAATAAGCTCATTTTATTATTCATTATCGATTCGTTTCATGGCCATTAATAATCGATCTTGATCCGATTCAAAGCCAATGAATCGACGTCCCATATTTTTGGCAATAACACCCACACCGCCACTGCGGGTAAATGGATCCACCACCCAATTCAATTTGAAACTGGAGGCGGTTAAAATTCTGCGAATTAATTGTTCTGGTTTATCGCCTTCCATCTTGACAGTTGCACCCACTTGGATATCCATGATATCACTCCATAAATTGGTCACACCCATTTCAATGACACCATCTGGTTTTACGCTGTTTTCCCGATCAGTAACTGCTTCTTGATTAAACATAAATTTGTTTGATTTGGTGGCATACCAAATATCTGAAATTCGATTGATCCAAGTCATTGGTTTTGGCTGATCCTTCGATGTTGAATTACGCCAAGTTATTCTGGTTTGAATATGAAAATCTGTGCTAAGAAGAGAGTGATACATACCAGAATATCGCCATCCTGCAATCAAGTAGATTGCTCCAGTCGGTTTCAGAATACGAGCACTCTCTTTTAGCCAATTTTCATTCCATTCATAATATTCCTGGATTGTCATAGGGTTACCACGCTTATCAGTACTACGCCATGGAGATTCAGGTGGATCAGCAATAATCAAATCAATAGTACTATCCGGAATTTTTTTTATCCCGTCCAAACCCAGTCCTAGAAATACGCCTTCCTGCATTTTTTCCGGCGTCATAGAAATTTCTGCAATTTTGTGGATAGCAGGCAGGTATTTATTCAGATCATTGACCGATAAGCCGCGTACTGCTTCAAGCGGATTGGTGAATAATGGTTCGTTCTTTTCAATAGACATAGGGGAAAATTTAGGATAGAGAGATACAAGAAAACATGAATTCCATCGAATATTTTATTGACCTAGATTTATCAATGCCAAAAAAGAAAAAAGTGCTATTTATTTGCACGGGCAATGCATGCCGCTCACAGATTGCCCATGGATTACTTAACGATATGGCAGGTGATCAATTCGAGGTATACAGTGCAGGAACTCATCCCAGCCAAGTCCATCTTATAAGCATCGCCGTTATGGAAGAAATTGGAATTGATATTTCCTATCACACTTCTGATTCTATCGATTCTTATTTACATAGCGGTATTAATATTGCAATTACTGTATGTGATAATGCAAATCAGGCTTGTCCTACTTTCCCTGAAAATGTTAAACGTATTCATTGGAGCATTGATGATCCATTCCGCGGATGGAATTTTGATCCTAATCAATTGGATGCATTTCGAGAAACAAGGGAAAAAATCAAAAAACATATTGAATCGTTTATAAAAATGGAGAAAAAGAAAAATCTTGATTAGCTGTAGTTTGATCTCCTAAAAAAAGAGGTACTAAATAAAAAAACTTAAGCTTGATCTATTTCCCTATCTTATTAACCAAAGTAGGAAAATTACCCGGTTTCCGCAATTTTCAATAAATATTGACCATATTGGTTATTGGCTAGTTCATTACCCAATAATTGCAGTTGATCCTTATCAATATATTTCATCCTAAAAGCAATTTCTTCTATACAAGATATTTTCATCCCCTGACGTTTTTCTAATGTTTGAACAAATTGAGAAGCTTCCAATAGAGAATCATGGGTACCTGTATCCAGCCAGGCATACCCACGTCCCATTTGTTCTACCTGCAACCGATCCTCGTTGAGATAATATTGATTCACATCTGTGATCTCTAACTCTCCCCTTGGGGATGGCTTTTGATTTTTAGCTACTTCAACCACATCATTCGGATAAAAGTACAATCCAGATATCGCATAATTACTCTTGGGGTTTAATGGTTTTTCTTCGATTGATATCGCATTACCATTCTGGTCAAACCCTACTACACCATATCTTTCCGGATTATTCACATAATAACCAAAAACTATTGCATCTTTTGAAGATTGAACTACTTTAACACTTTCCTGTAAACGTTCCGGAAGACGTCCCCCATAAAAAACATTATCNCCAAGAATGAGNGATACATCATCATNNCCAATAAATTCTTCTCCTAAAATAAATGCCTGAGCNAATCCATCCGGGGAGGGCTGTACTNTATAGGAAAANGATAAACCTAATTGAGATCCATCGCCCAAAAGTGATTCATATTTTGGTGTATCTTCCGGNGTAGAAATAACTAGNATATCCTTAATCCCTGCCAACATCAGCGTTGATAATGGATAATAAACCATTGGTTTATCATAAATTGGCATCAGNTGTTTGCTGGCCACTTTTGTTATGGGGTAAAGCCGTGTTCCGCTACCCCCAGCTAGGATTATTCCTTTCATAATATCTNCAATTGATGATAGAACTGTTTCTAATTATTGGTGATTGTAGTTTGAAGTTAAGCAAATGTTCCTTTTTTCTGAGAAATAAAGTTTATCTATTTTTATCCCGATTGAAGGCCATAATTTATCTTATGCGACTTATTATTATCCTTACTCTCATTTTTTCATCTATCTTGGGGCAGAATTATACCTGGCCAACAGATGTGGGTAAACATCTTTCATCCAATTTTGGTGAATTCCGTACAACCGGTTATCATTTGGGGCTGGATATCAAAACCAAAGGGACAACTGGACATCCCATATATGCAGTTGATGATGGAATTATTTCACGGATTGTGACTAATTATTCTGGATTTGGTCGTGCACTTTATCTAACCCTTAATGATGGACAAACTGCTGTTTATGCACATTTAAGCAAATTCACACCAAAACTGGAANGGCGCCTGAAACAAGAGCAAGAAGCACAACAATCTTATNTGACAAATATATTNTTATCTAGTGATGAATTTCAGTTTTCAAAAGGTGATATCATTGCGTATTCTGGTAATACAGGATTTTCATTTGGCCCCCATCTCCATTTCGAAATTCGCAATGCATTTGGGCAAGCCTCTAAACCCTTTGNNANACGGANTAAATCANGATGATNGACTGGCACCGATTGTTGAAGAACTCGCATTTATTCCATTAAANAATGATAGTTGGGTCAATGGAAATCAACTTCCCCAAAACTTTCCTGTATTTAGAGATAAAAAAGGGGATTATCTCTTCCCTGATACTATCAATATTTCCGGNATGCTCGGCATGTCAATCAAAGNTTACGATAAACGGCAAGGTGCCAATAACATTTACCAGCCTCATCGNATTGAAGTTTATATTGATGAAAAGCTGCATCATTATCTTCAGTTTGACCGCCTGGATTATAATTGGCTACCAACTGCAAACTATATCAGAGATTATCGNAATGCACGATTGAATATGGGCNATTTTATTAAACTGTATCAAAANGACACTGATCCGAAAATACCCATCCATAACAATGCGACTAATGGTATATTAAATATTAGCCCAGGATATCATTCTGTAAAAATTCTCCTCATGGATGTTCTTAAAAATACCCGTATTGTTCATGGGACTGTGTTTTCAATGGCACCTTTTCAAATGACTATAGAAAAATTGGGTGAGACAGATGAAATCCTTTCATTTTTTCTACAACCAAAAAGTATCACCATACCCATTCAATCGGTCATTGCATATTCATTTACCCCCTACGGTTTTGCTGATGAAAAAATAAACATACTTTCCTCAGAGCAGGTTGAGGCAGGACGTATTATTACGGTTTCGAAAAAACAGGTAGAACGAAGAGCCCTTCAATTTATCGGCCAAAATAAATTAGGGACACGATCTTTTCCCATGCATTGGATTGACACCAAAAACACTGCAAACCATTTAAGTGTCAACATTGATCTGGATATTTCCCATACAGATGCAGGTGTTTATATACAGGTACAGCCAGAGCAGATTGTGAATGCAAATCTTTCTCTAAGATTAAAAGGAGAGTATGAATATCAAACAATCCCTTTAAATCAGATTCAGCCCTCTGTTTATTTAACAAATCCAATTTCTCCAGTGCAGTTTGAGCACGTTGACCAGATTGAAGCTATTCTAAAAGGTTCAATTGAAAGACAGGTTCGGTTTGATTTCCCTTATACCGTGGCAATGCCTGGTACTTCTGTTACAGTTGTGTCCAAGGATAGCTACTGTTCCATTCGTACCAATAAATCATCTGTGACAAACCCCACATTAATGTGGCTCGAAGCAGTCCACAAGCACGCCTCTGTTACAAATGGAAAACTTTTATCTCGTGTTTATCAACTCCAACCTTTTGAACGTCCTTTATTGAAACCGGTGAATATTGGCATTCGTTATCCATCCAAACTGAAAGACAGGGAAAAAATTCATCTTTATTATTATGACCAAAATGAAGGCTGGAGTTTTATTCCTACTGAAAACAATCATGAGAGACAAGTACTCACTGGGGAAGTGGAACACCTTGACGCTATTGCAATAATTGAAGATAACACACCACCAAAAATCAAATCCATGCATCCGGGGAATGACGGGAATTATCCTTCTTTGGAATTAAATCAATTTCAAATCAGAATTCAAGATGATATGTCCGGAATTGAGGCCGCGGAATCATCTTTTAATTTTGTTCTTGATAATCAGCCCTTGATATTTGCCTACCAGCCCAAATCCAAAATCATTTCATATGAGCTTGAAGGACCCCTAGCAATTGGAACTCATACAATTCAATTTAAAGTGCGTGATCGGGCCGGGAATGAATCCAGTGAAAACATTGAATTCAAAGTATACTGATGTTTTTCCCTTACAAAGATGACAATCCACGGGTTTTGATTCCTTATGTGACCTATAGCCTTATCGCTTTTAATACATTCATATTTTTATATCAATTTGGGACGGAATTTTCCGATCCGGAAGCCGCTGGTATTTTCATTTATGCATTTGGGCTTATTCCAGCTGATTTTTCTATAATTACAATGTTTACTTCTATGTTCCTTCATGGGGGGATCGCCCACATCATTGGGAATATGTGGTTTCTATGGATCTTCGGTGATAATGTTGAAAGCACACTTGGACATGTCAAATTTGCCCTTTTTTATTTACTGTGCGGTGTGGCAGCAGCCTTATGTCAGGTCCTCATGAGTCCTGGCTCTGAAATTCCTATGGTGGGTGCTTCTGGAGCAATTGCCGGGGTCTTAGGATTATATATGATTCGATTCCCCCGTGCCAGGGTTCACGTATTTATCTTTATCCTGATTTTTTTCACAACTATTCGTGTACCAGCGAACATTGTCTTGGGTTTCTGGTTTTTTAACCAGTTAACAAATGGAATGGGGGCTCTTGGTCTAGATACTACCGGCGGTGTAGCCTGGTTTGCTCATATAGGTGGATTTATTGCTGGTATTATTCTAAACCAAGCATTTAAACTCATCCAGATTAAATCAATGTAAGTACTGAGAACCATGGAATTGAATTATCATAATACTCGATTGATATTTGCTATTTTTCTTGCTTTTTGTATTTCATGTGAGGACAATGACTCAGAGGATAATAACTCAGATGTTAATTGTGATATTTATAGTGGTCGTGGGAATTTAGTATCATACGATCAAATAGTTGAGTTTAACAAAGAAGCATTTGAGATAGTAATTAAGAATATTTACGGGTTTGACCCTAATGTCTTTGAAATCCAAAATCCGGTAAAAGTGTATAAAATTATTTATGAATCCATTGGGGTTGATGGTAATCCAACTGAACTTTCAGGGGCAGTATATGTACCACAGCTGGAAGAGAAAAGAGCATTACCTACATTAAAAATTTCTCACTATACAATTACAGAACGCGATGCTGTTGCCTCTGTAAGGCCAAATGTTTCCCCTCAGAGTTTACTTGGTTCTATGCAAGGTTATTTTGCTATATATGCCGATGGTATTGGATTTGGTATATCAGAAACACAGGCGCCTTTTGTTAATAAACGGTTAAGCGCAATATCAGGTATTGATCTCCTTCGCGCTTCAAAGGAATTTGCATGTGAAAATGGTATTGAATTAAACGATCAACTATTTACAACAGGATATTCTGCAGGGGGATATGGTACTATGGCATTTCATCAAATTTTAGAAGAAGAATACTCCGATGAATTTACAGTAACAGCCAACGCCCCTTTGGCTGGTCCATACTCCCTACCTGAAATGGCAACTAGAATATTTACTGATGGTATATATAAACAGCCTTATTACTTAGGTTTTGCACTGTGGGGTTATATGCTTGGTACTGGAGATTATGAATCCCTAAACCGTTGGGTTAAACCTCAGTTTAGGGAAGCAATAATGACGATGTATGATGGAAATTATTCTGGTGGTCAAATTAATAACGCGCTGAATGATACCATGTCTGTTTTACTTGATCCAAAGTTTTTAAGCGATTTTCTCGGTGACGGTGAAATTGAATTCAAGAATTATTTAAAGGAAAATAGTTTCATTTATGATGGATGGGTACCTAAGGCGCCGATCCACTTTATGCATGGTGAAGATGACATAACTGTATTTTATTCTCAGATGGAATTGGGTGAAAATACCTTAATTGCCAATGGTGCTAGTAATATACAAACAACAACCTATCCCGGAGATCATGGAGGTGCTGTTGCCGATTGTATGATCAACTCGATTAAATGGTTTAATACAATAAAAAAATGACCACATTAATTCAAACAGCGATCCAAATGATGGATAAAGCTCGGTCGCCGTACTCTAATTACAGAGTCGGTGCTGCTGTAGAAACAATCGAAAATAAAATTATTGGTGGATGTAACGTAGAAAACGCCAGTTATCCTTTATCGAATTGTGCTGAACGAACGGCTTTATTTACTGCTACCGCAGAAGGTTATTCTCAATTTAAAGGGTTAGCTGTGGCAACTGTAAATGGCGGTTTTCCCTGTGGTGCCTGTCGACAGGTAATTTGGGAAATATGTGGTAATATTCCCATTTATATATGTGATACGAACGGACTTATTGAAGAAACCACAAGTTCAGCGTTATTACCTAACCCATTTGATGAATCTCAATTAATATGAGCATATCTCCAATATTAATCGGTATTGGTGGTGGTACTGGCTCCGGTAAGACAGCGATTGCAAAAAATTTATTAGAAGAATATGGCGATGGTGAAGTTGTTGTCATCGAACAAGATGCATATTATTGCGATATTTCAGATCTCCCATTGAAAGAACGACACCAGCAAAATTTTGATCACCCTGATGCAATCGATATCGAGCTTTTTAACAAACAGCTGATCAGCCTAATGAAAGGGCAGTCAATAGATATGCCTGTTTATGATTTTGCCAACCATACTAGAAAAACGCAAACACGCAAAGTGAATCCTCACCATGTCGTTGTAGTTGAGGGCATATTAACTTTACACTATCCTGTACTTAGGGAGCTCATGGATATTAAAATATTTGTTGATACACCCGATGATATCCGTTTTATCCGACGTGTTTCTCGCGATGTAGAAGAACGTGGTCGAACTGTTCAATCAGTGATAGATCAGTATTTAAAAACTGTTCGACCAATGCATCAACAATTTGTTGAGCCATCTAAATATTTTTCCGATATTATCATCCCCGAAGGGGGACAAAATAAGGTGGCTATTGATCTACTCAGAACCAAAATAAACGCAATATTATCATAAACGATAAAAATTTCAGCACAGATTGTGCTTACTATTTGTTATAAATGACACTTAGACCAATTAACTCCGGGTGGATTGAGATGATTTGCGGTAGCATGTTCAGCGGAAAAACAGAAGAATTAATACGGCGAATTCGGCGTGCTGAAATCGCTAAGATGAATACCATTATTTTTAAACCGAAAATTGACGATCGTTACAGTTCTAGTCACGTGGTTTCCCATAATCAATCCAAGCTGGCATCAAAACTGGTTAAGCACTCAAAAGAGATTCTTGATGAATCATCCAATATGGATGTGATTGGTATTGATGAAGCACAATTCTTTGATAATGGCATTGTCAAGGTTTGTCAATCATTAGCAAATAATAACAAACGTGTTGTTGTTGCCGGATTAGATACTGATTACCTTGGTAAACCATTCGGCCCCGTTCCTGCCCTAATGTGTGAAGCTGATTATCTAGATAAGTTAACTGCGATTTGTATGCAATGCGGTAATCCTGCATCATACAGTCAAAGATTAACTCAAGATTCTGAGCAAGTGGTTATTGGTGAGAAGGATATATATGAAGCGCGATGCAGAAATTGTTTTGAGGTACCTAAGAAATAAATGGAACGGTTCATTGGTATTTTAGGAATTCTGGTTTTATTGGCAATTGCAGTGGCAATGTCTAACAACCGCAAATCAATTCCCTGGAGATTGGTCATTTGGGGCCTTGGTTTGCAATTTATATTTGCTATTATTATTTTGAAAACACCTATTGGCCAACCATTTTTTGGAGCTGTTGATACAGCAATTAAAAAATTGCTCAGTTTTTCTGATGCAGGCAGTGATTTCCTTTTTAAATCATTCAGTGCAGGTGTTGTAGAAGCTCCATTGATGAATTTTGCTTTCCGGCTTCTGCCAACCCTGATATTTTTTTCTTCCTTGATCACAGTACTTTACCATTTTGGTATTATACAATTCATTGTGAAATGGGTTGCCCGTGCCATGCAGATGACAATGAGAACCAGTGGTTCAGAAACACTCAGTGTTTCTGCAAATATTTTTGTGGGCCAAACAGAAGCACCGCTTATGGTGCGACCTTTTGTATCAAAAATGACAAAATCAGAATTAATGGCAGTGATGGTTGGTGGTTTTGCAACCGTGGCTGGGGGTGTCATGGCTATGTATGTGAAAATACTGGCAGATATCCCTGGAATTGCCGGTCACTTGATGGCAGCGTCAATTATGAGTGCACCAGCTGCTCTTGTAATCGCAAAAATCATTTATCCGGAAATAGAATCATCGGATACAATGGGTGATTTGAAAATTGTGCTAGAAAAAAAAGATGACAATGCAATGGAGGCTCTTTCTCGAGGCGCTACAGATGGAATGAAATTGGCAGCAAATGTAGGTGCAATGCTGATTGCTTTTGTGGCCATGATTGCATTAGTCAATGCTATTCTCGGGGTAATGGGTCTTAGTCTGCAACAAATTTTAGGATGGATATTCAGTCCACTAGCATGGGTGATGGGTATCCCATGGCATGAAGCCGGTATTATGGGAACCCTCATGGGTGAAAAACTGGTATTAACTGAACTTATTGCTTATGGTGATCTTGCAGAATTACGTGCTACTAACTCTATTTCGGATCGATCTGCTATCATCGCCAGTTATGCTTTATGTGGGTTTGCCAATTTTGCTTCAGTGGGTATTCAGCTTGGGGGTCTTGGTGGTATTGCGCCAGAAAGGCGAAAAGATTTGGCTAAATTAGGGCTTAAGGCTATGTTCGGAGGTGCGTTAGCTTCCTGGATAACGGCCACTTTAGCAGGAATATTAATTTAAACAAAAGTTTTACGGATTTATGCACCTCATATTTTTAGGTCCTCCTGGTGTCGGTAAAGGAACACAGGCAAAACGTATTTGTGATCGTTTTGATATTATTCACCTTTCAACAGGTGAGATTCTTCGAACTGAAATAGCTGTACAATCAAATATTGGTAATCAAGCCAAATTATTTATTGATAAGGGCAAGCTCGTTCCTGATAATGTTTTACTGGACATCATAGACAATCGGTTAAAAAATAATGATGTGCAAAAAGGATACTTATTAGATGGATTTCCGCGCACCATTCCACAAGCGGAAGGGCTTGAAAAAATCATGAAAGAATTATCTCATTCATTGAAAGCAACAGTCAGCTTATCAGCTAATGAGGATGAATTGGTCCAACGACTCATTAATCGTAGCCTAGAATCTGGGCGTAGTGATGATGCGCAAGATATTATACGTCAGCGCCAAAAAGTATTTTGGGAGCAGACAGCCCCGCTTCTAGATTTTTATCGATCAAAAAACTTATTGAAAGAAGTGAACGGTGTTGGTGAAATTTCAAAAATTACGGAACGGATATTAGAGGTTTTGATTTAGAATGTTAAAAATCGGACTTACAGGAGGAATTGGCAGTGGAAAAAGTACAGCCAGTCTGCACTTCCAATCATTAGGTGCCTATGTTTTAGATGCAGATAAAGAAGCAAAAAATCTGATCACAACCAATGAAACAGTGCAGCACGAATTAATTTCTGAATTCGGAACTGATATTATTAATGTATCGGGCCAAGTAGATAAAAAAAAATTGGCCAGAATTGCATTCCAAGATGATGATCATCAACAACGCTTAAATTTTGTTGTCCATCCTTATATATTTGATTTAATTGACAAAGATTTTAATCGCATACTCAAAGAGGGAAAACACGATATTTTTATTGTAGACGCAGCCATGATCTACGAATCTGGTTATGACACACACCTTGATTACGTGATTGTGGTTACAGCCCAATTAAAACACCGTATGGAGCGTGCCTTGGCTAGAAAAACACTTTCTCGGGAAGAAATCCTAAAACGAATCGAATTTCAATGGACAGAAATAGAGAAAATAAACATGGCTGATTTCGTTATTCATAATGATGAAACAGAAGCCAAATTGAAAAAAAACATAGAATCACTTATCAAAAAGTTGACCTGAATCAAGAGAAATAAGTTCTCTCGAGCTTCTAATGAATTATCCTGCGTAGGGCCCGCGGTTTATCTAAAATTTCCTTTAATACAATTGCACGCTTTAAATCATTTATACTATTGAATGATAAATTAAAAGCAGACATTTTAACTTTCTGTTTATTCCAGTATTGATATACTTCGTGAATTGGTTCTGGCTCTGGTTCTGACAGGTCTTCAAATACAACATGAGAGTTTTCATCGGAAGCAACCACAACTTCCTTTTCAGGTTTGATTTCTTCCGCTTCTTCATCAACATATATATTGTTGATTTCGTCCTCAGTAATTTCTTCTGGATCTTCCACCAAATCCTTCATATCTCTAAATAGGTCCTGAAGAAATTCAGCTTGAAACGGGTTTGGTTTTACTTCATCAGTCGAATTTGGATCTTCTTTATCTTGTTGCTGGCTGATTGCTTGCTGCCGACGTTTTTTCATCAACGATGACAGTAAATACAAGACCGCTATAAAAATCCAATAGCCAATACCTTCCATTTAATCGTCATCCTTCTCTGGAGCTTTGGTTGATCCTTCCTCAGAACCACCAGAAATAGATTCCCGCATAGACGTATCAGCTTGGATATTTCGCATATTTACATAATCAAATACACCTAATTTACCTTCTCGAAAGGCTTGGGCCATTGCCAGCGGCACCTGTGCTTCCGATTCCACTACTTTGGCCTGCATTTCCTGGGTACGTGCTTTCATTTCCTGTTCTTCAGCTACTGCCATGGCTCGCCGGGTTTCTGCCCTGGCTTGCGCCACTCGTAAATCGGCTTCAGCTTGGTCTGCCTGTAGCTGTGCACCAACATTTTTACCTACATCCAGATCGGCAATATCGATAGATAGGATTTCAAAAGCTGTCCCTGCATCTAATCCTTTTTCTAGTACTGCGCGGGAAATATTATCTGGATTCTCCAGAACATTGCCATAACTAATGGATGAACCAATAGCACTTACAATACCTTCACCCACACGAGCAATAATGGTATCATCTGTGGCTCCTCCAACTAATCCTGGAATATTTGTCCGGACTGTGACTCTCGCCCGTGCTTTCAGTTCAACACCGTCCTTTGCCACCGCAGATAGGTATCCATCTCGAGGGGCATCAATCACCTTAGGATAAACACTGGTTTCCACCGCAGTCTTTACATCTCGACCCGCTAAATCAATTGCCGTCGCTGTTTCAAAGGTCAAATTAATTTGTGCTTTATCCGACGCAATCAGAGCTATCACCACATTAGCTACATTTCCACCAGCCAAATAATGCGTTTCCAGCATATCGGTCTTCAAATGTGTCAGGCCAGCTTTATGGGTATTAATAACACCATCTACAATAAGGCGCGGTGATATTTTTCGTAAGCGCATGCGGATCAAATCAATAATCGTAATGCGACCAATACCCAGACTTACAACTCCTTGAATCCACATTCCAACGGGAACAAAATAGAATAATAAAAAAACAAATATTAGCACCATAGCTAATGTGATAATGGAAATAACACTCATGATTTATTCCTCCGAGTTCAGTTTTCTAACAACCACTCGGTTGCCATCAACCGAGAGAACTTTTACTTTTGAATCCTTTTCAATAAAATCGCCTTCGCTTACAACAAAAATACGTTTACCATCAATGATTACCCAACCTGCTGGGCGCAGGTCAGTTTGCGATACACCTTCCGCATGAACTAGGTTTTCCCACCCTACAGAAGTACTATATCCTTCCTCTGTTTTTTCTACAGCTGGAGAAGTTAATTTTTGCCAAAAAACCGTTTTTGTCATTAGCTTGAACAATAAAACAAGCCCAATGATACCCCCAATTATGCCAATGGTTAAACCCCATATTGCCATGGTCTCAAATTCAGCACCAACAGGTATATCAGGTAACAGTAATTCATATAAACCCCATAAAATGAGCGCAATCCCCCCAATCCCGGCAATACCAAAACCTGGAATAATAATGATTTCAACCATCAATAATCCCACCCCAGCCAGAATGATCAGCATATCCGTCATGGTCGCCAGCCTAGCAATATAAGAGGCTCCTAACGAAAGAGCCAAACAGACCAACCCCACAGAGCCGGGGATTCCCCAACCAGGACTTTGCAGTTCAAATAAAATGCCTAGGAATCCAAAAGTAGTAAGTAGTGAGGCTACAACTGGATTGGTTAAAAAACGAACGAAGGCTTCGGACCAATTTTCATCGGTAATTTTTATTTCAGCATCCTCAAGTTCAATGAAAATTAGTAGTTCTTCTAATGTTTCTTGTACCCCATCTGTTATATTGTATTTTAAAGCTAATTCTGTCGTAAGAGTAATAAGCTTTCCTTCCTTACGTCCTTCCAAATCATTAACCTCGATCGAGTCACCATTAATGACCAGGTGGGTAAAAAACAATTCTTCATCTACCATCCCTTTTGCAATATCCACATTACGATTGCGGCTTTCAGCAGTAGAGGCCATTTCTTCCCGCATATAACTGATAACCTTTTCACTTCCCTTTTTCCCCGACATATCAACAGCAGTTGCGGCACCGATGGTTCCACCGCTAGTCATAAATATTTTTTCGCAGGATAGTGAAATAAGAGCCCCGGCCGAAATAGCACGCCGATTAATAAAAGCAATAGTTGGAATCTTTGTGCTTAGGATTGCATCTTTAATCTGGGTTGCCGCATCTAACCGCCCACCAAAGGTATCAATATCGAAAATAATTGCTTTTGCATTATCCTCCTCTGCCATTTTAATACTGCGTTCAATAAATGGGGGGAGACCTAAATCGATCGTATCATGAATAGGTACTTTGTATACAATTTGAGATTCTCCAAATGAAATAAGAAAAATAAGAATGGTTAATATATGTTGCTTCATTCGTTTGAGTTTAGTCGTTATCTTCGATAAAAACAATGATGGTAACACGAATTTAAAGTAATTTCTTTTACATTTGGTTAGCGAGGCTAGAACCATTTATGACCCTCAAAGACAAATTCACTTATCGTTTATTACATGTCATTTCCCGTTGGATGCGGCGATTATCAAATACAGCAAGATCCCGATTCGCAAATAAATTGGGTGCCTTCGCCTTTAACTGCATATCTATCCGAAAAAAACTAGCATATAATAATATCAAAACAGCATTTCCTGATAAAAGTGAAACATGGATCAATAACGTTTTAATAGGCACTTATCGTTTATTTTTCACCAATTTTTTAGAATTTCTTTCTCTTCCGAAATCATACAATTCTATCCATTTTCATATTAAAAACAAGCACATTCTTGACAAAGCGGCAAAACAAAAAAAGGGTGTAATCATTGTTACTGGCCATTTTGGCTTATGGGAAATATTAGGTTCCTGGCTAGGTGTAAATGGATATCCAATTTGGGGTATTATTCAACGACAAGGGAACCAAGGTGCTGATTTATTTTTTAAGGAAATGCGCGAGTCTTACGGTATGAATCATATTTATCGTAAATCTTCACTGGATAATATGTATAAGTTATTTGAACAAAATAATATGTTAATCATAGCTAGCGATCAAGATGCAAAAGGGCGGGGTGTATTTGTCCAGTTTTTTGGGCAACAATCTTCAACACCTAAAGGAACAGCTATATTTCATATGCGGACAGGTGTGCCTATGGTTTTTTCGGTGGCGCATAAAGAAAAAAATGGAACAGTTGTTATTTCATTTTCATCTATTGAATTAAATGGCAGTATTTCTATCGAAACTATTACGCAAGAATACACAAAAATGCTGGAAACAAAGGTGCGGGAATATCCAGACCATTATTTTTGGTTTCATCGTAAATGGAAAACCAAATCAAAGGCATGAACCAAAATACAACTAACCGAATAAAATGCAGTTCTGATAATGCAATTCAAGTAGCAGGAAACGCGATTCTATATGGCGGTGTAATTGTTTACCCCACTGATACTCTTTATGGATTTGGAGTAGATGCCCGTAATGAAATGGCTATAAAACGATTGAGAACAATTAAGGGACACAATGCTCCTTTAAGTGTTATTGCACCAAATCTCAGCACGGTATTATCCTGGGCAAATATCACATATGAAGACTGGGAGATTGTAAAAAAATATTTACGAGGGCCTACAACTATTATTTTACCTGTTAATGATGGCGTTGTTCATCCTTCAATCCTAGGCGAGGAAAAAACCTTAGGTATTCGAATACCTGCCCACCCATTTGGACCAAACCTATGTGAAAAACTTGGATTCCCAATCACAACAACATCAGTAAACAGAACCGGAAAAACTCCATTAAATAATCCAGATGTAATTGTTACGCAATTTAATGGGGAATTTGATTTATTGATTGATGACGGTCCGCTCCCAGAATCCATTGGCTCAACCATATATAAACTGGAAAAATCAAAGCTCAAAGTTATTCGTTCTTGAAAAAAATATTTATTACATTCTTATTTTTATCCATTGCATGGTCAAAGGAGGTGCCATTCAAGGTCGGCGAATCCTTAAAATATATTGCTGAATTTAATTTCATCCCCGTTGGACAAGCAGAGCTCTATGTAACTGGAATCGAACAGATTAATGGGAATGATGCATACCATGTGTCTTTTTCCGCAAATACAAAAGGGTTAGCCAATCAACTATTCCCCATTCAAGATAGAATCGACATTTGGATGGATACAAAAGAATTTTTTACACACAGATTAACAAAAGATATTAATGAAGGTAATTATAAAAATTCGGTCGATGTAATTTTTGATTATGATAAATTTGTTGCCAAAACTGAAACTAAAGAAGTTGCAATTGATTTTAAAGCACGGGATTCTTTTTCTATGTTTTATTATCTTCGAACTATTCCTATCAAGGAAAATGAAGTAATGTCTTTCTCATCATATGAAGGTAGAAAAATCGTTCATTATAATCTTCAAATGACGGGAAAAGAAACAGTCAACTCACCGTTAGGGACATTTTCTTGCAAGGTGATTAGACCATTTAGTGATGGGAAAAACCTATTCAAAAATGCAGGGGATATGCAAATCTGGATCAGTGATGATAATGAGCGTTTGCCAGTAAAAATTCAAATTAAAATGAAATTTGGATCCATGATGCTTTTGCTAAAGAAAGTCAGCTAAATAGCAATAATCAATATAAACGCATTAATTCCCAAATAATCTTCCTACATCATTTACTATTACCGTAATCATCAACATCAATAACAAAACCATTCCAACCTGTTGAATGGCTAAACGCAGTTTCATGGTAAGAGGGCGACGGATGATTCCTTCAATTAATGTTATAAAAATGTGACCGCCATCCAGGCCCGGGATGGGTAGCACGTTTATAAATGCTAAGTTGCAACTGATAAGGGCCATCAGAGATAAAAATGGAATCCATCCTAATTTTGCTGTCTCGCCGGCCAATTGTGCAATAAAAATTGGTCCACCCAGTTCTTTTATTGAAGCCTGCCCGGATACTAACATTCGTATAGATAACACAAGCATACCAAACCCCCTAGCAGTAGCGCCCATACCCATATTCATACTTTCTATAAATGAGACTGGATAGTATTGATACTTTGGATAAATTCCTATTACACCAAGCGTATCTCCTGACTCGGGATTGATTTGAAAGGTCGTTTCCAATGAAATAGATTGCGTTGTTTCATTTCTTAAATAAGTTAGATCTATCTTTTGATTTGGCCTTTGGTGAATTTCTTGGGTTAATTCTTCCCAAGTTGAAATATTTTTCCCTTCCACCATTTTAATTTTATCACCTGATTTTAACCCGGCAATATCAGCTGGTAACCCTGGAACCAATTCATTAATTACCGGTGCGTTTGAAATATTTGGTTTCCCAATAGAATAGGATAACCCCGTAAAGATCACAAAGGCTAATAGTGTATTCATGATAACACCAGCACTCATAAACCAAATTTGCTGCCATTTTGGTTTACTCATCAATTCATAGGGTTGGTGTTTATAAGTTGCATCCATACTTTCGTCAATCATACCAGCAACTTTCACATATCCACCAAATGGAATAATAGCAAAACAATATTCGGTACCGGTTCCTTTTCTACCGGAACGTGTAATTGATGTCGTTTTAATTGGACCCCATTTCAATTTCCCTTTTTCATTTTTTCGATAGAAAAAAAACTGGAATTCCCATCCATCTTTGATGGAAGTGAAAGCCATGATGCGCGGCGGATAACCAATTGAAAAACGTTCTACTCGAACGCCAATCGAACGTGCCGCTAGATAATGACCCAGTTCATGGATAAAAATGAGGACGCCTAATAAAACAATTGTTGCAATTAAAGTTGTCATTTCAAAAAATCAATTTCATACTAGTTCAAATGTAACATTTTTTAAATATATCGGCTCTCAAAAGATTTTACAAAATTACTAGTCCAATTTTCCAAGCTAAGTAATTCCTCCAAAGATGGTTGTTCGATCCATTCATGATTCTCACATGTCTTTTCAATTATTTCTGGGATATCTAAAAAACCAATTTCACCATTTAAAAATCGATAAACGGCTTGTTCATTGGCAACGTTTAATACGGCTGAATTTGTACCGCCTTTCTCCATCGCGCTATAAGCTAGGCCAATGCATGGAAAGCGGTTTAAATCAGGCTTTTGAAAAGTAAGGGATTCAATCTCGATTAAATCCAACCCTTGCCACGTAGCCCTAATGTGCCGTGGATAGGTAAGTGCATATTGAATTGGTATTTTCATATCTGGCATACCAAGTTGTGCCTTTACCGACTTATCTTTGAATTCCACCATGGAATGAATTATCGATTCAGGATGCACAACAATATCAATTTTTTTTGTATTTAAACCAAATAACCAATGAGCTTCAATCACTTCGAGTCCTTTATTCATCATTGTAGCTGAATCGATAGTGATTTTATTCCCCATTTTCCAGTTAGGGTGTTTCAAAGCATCTACCGGTTTTACATCTTTAAATCTATGCAAATCCAAGGTACGAAAAGGACCACCACTGCCGGTAAGAATAATACGCTCAACATCTTCCAATGTTTCACCAGTAAGGCATTGCCATATAGCAGAGTGTTCACTATCTACAGGAAAAATTTTCGCCCCTGACACTGATTTTTCCCGTTCAATAATTTCACCGGCCATCACTAAGCTCTCTTTGTTGCTGAGAGCTACGTCAACACCAGCTTTTACTGCATTCAAAGTTGGCTCCATTCCTGAAGACCCGACTAAACCATTTACCATAATATCGACATCATCTAGACTCGCTAATTCCAATAGCCCTTCTCTTCCAGTAAGAACAGTTACGCCTACTTCTTTCAATTCGCTTTTGATAAAATCCACTGCATCCGCATCTATAATTACAACATATTCTGGACGATATTTTTTTGCTTGTTCAACCAACAGTTTCCCATTTTTATTCGCACTCAATCCAAAAACTTTGTATTCATCGCCTAAGTTATCTATTACATTTAATGTATTAGTACCAATGGATCCTGTTGAACCGAGTATAGAAATATTTTTCATAATTATAATTCTCCAACAATAGTTAGAGAAACCATGGAATATTTCGGAGCTAACCAAATTTGCGGAATTAGTTGCATACCAAAAAATGTAGTGGAAGAACCAACATTAATAAAGTTTGTTTGGATTTCTACCTTTTCCATATAATTATCTTCAAATTGTAAATAAGGATTGGCCTTCAATATGTTCATCCCAAAACCAAGATGAATCGGAAATTTATTCAAATTTAATTTACGTTCTACATTTACCTGCAAAGCTGACACTCTTACCTGATCATGTGAATACAATCTCCCAGAATTAAAATTAACGATCCAGTTAGAAGGGGTATCTTCTTTACCCGGTCTAAAAGATAATCCCCATCCATACATCTGGACGGCTCCTTCTTTACTTGAATAGGCGGCCATTCTCCCCTTTAAGTATAAATTCCAAGTCAACTTTAATTGACTATGTAGTGTGGGGAGAAATCCATTTGATGAACTGCTTTTTATTATTGACCAACCATAAATAATTCGATTACCCTTGTTAATTTCTATGGGATAATGGTGAGTGGCTGCAAATCCTGCTTGGCGAAAAAGCGCTTCGGATTCTTTAGAATAATCTGATAATTGATCCAATTTAAAGTTAGTCCACTGTCCCAAAGATACAGATACAAAAAAAATGAAAGGAATAACTCGCATAGCCCAAATTATGGGATAGCTGGAATTAAATAATCCCTCGTTCGCTGTTTTCAATAAATTGAACAATTTCTTTAATTTCATCTGTAGCGGGTAATTCGCTTTTTATTTTATTTAATGCGTCTGTTCGATTAATTTTTGAGACAAAATAGGTACGATAGGCTTTTTTTATAAGTGCCCGTTTTTCATCTGAAAAACCCCGTCTTTGCAGTCCAATTTTATTAATTCCACCAAACCGTAATGGTTCACCTGCAGCAATGATAAACGGCGGTACATCTTGTACAGCGCGGTAACCTCCACCTACAAATGCATGGGAACCTATTTTCCCAAACTGGTGCACCATTACACCTCCACCCAGGTTAACCCATTCTCCCAATTCAACGTGTCCACCCAAGGTGGCAACATTGGCCATGTTTGTATTATTTCCAACAAAACAATCATGTGCAACATGAACACAGGCCATTAATAAAACATTATTGCCTATAACAGTTTTTCCATGTGCAATTGTGCCTCGGTTGATTGTGACAGATTCACGAATGATAACATTATTCCCAATTACGGTTAAAGTTTTTTCATCAGAATATTTTAGATCTTGAGGGGCTTCCCCAATCGAACAATTATGATAAATGGTACAATTGGAACCAATGGTTGTTCCTTCGCAGATGGTATTATAATTGCCAATGGATGTTCCATCGCCAATTTTTACACCTTCTTCAATTACATTATAAGCACCAACGGATACATTTTGACCAAGTTCTGCCTTAGGAGATATAATTGAGGTTGAATGTATGGAGATGAGGGATCAGGCTCCCGCCCGGTCCACCACCGTTGCTTTGATTTTAGCTTCTGCAACTAGTTTTTCTCCAACATACCCCTTACCAACTATTAGCGCTGTTTCTAGTTTGAACTTATCTATACTCATTTCAAGACGGAGTTGATCACCGGGGATAATTGGGTGGCGGAATTTTGCATCAGATAATGCAGAGAAAAACATATTCTTTTTTAAAGGATCATCAACACTATTTAGAACTAAAAATGCCCCTGCTTGAGCCATAGCCTCTAATACCAATACACCTGGCATAACGGGCTGACTTGGGAAATGTCCTTGGAAAAAAGGTTCATTAATTGTCACATTTTTATATGCGGTCAATTTTTCACCCGGGGTGATATCGATAATTCTATCCACTAAGACAAAGGGATATCGATGTGGGAGCAAATTTAAAATTGAATTAATATCAAACATAAAATCGGAATTGAGATTTTTCTGAAAACGCCGCTGCAAGATTTTCTTTTCATAAACTTTTTTTATTTTCTTAACCAATTCTACATTAGCTGCATGACCACTTTTTGACGCAATAATATGGCCTTGTAGTGGCATACCTAATAAAGCTAAATCACCAATTAAATCCAATGCTTTATGACGTACGGGTTCATTCTCAAAACGTAATTTTTTACCATTTAATATTCCGTTGGCTCCTAGACTAATTGTCTGTTTAATGCCAAACAAGCCTTTAAGATTATCTGCTTCTTTTTGGTCAATTTCCTTATCTACAATTACAACAGCATTATCCAAATTTCCGCCTTGAATCAGTCCATCTTTCTTTAAAGCTTCAACTTCACTTAAAAAAGCGAATGTCCTGGCTGGGGCTATATCTTTTGCAAAATTTTCTTCTAGGTTATCCAAAGTAGCAAATTGTGTACCCAGAGAGCGAAATTTATAATCAATCATAAAAGTAATGCGGAACTGGTCAGAAGGCATAATATGAATATCAACACCGCGCTTATGATCAGAATAACCAACTGCTTCATCAATATGTAGATAATTTTTTGGTGCATTTTGTTGGACAATTCCTGCTTTAAGCAATGCTTCAACAAAATCGATAGCACTACCATCCATAACTGGTGGTTCCTTTTCAGTCAATTCAATAAGAACATTATCTAGTCCAATTCCGACACAAGCAGCTAGTGCATGCTCAACCGTATGGATCCTCACGCCATTTTCTTCAATAGTTGTACCACGTGAAATATCTACTACATGATCTATATCGGCACGGATTTCTGGGCATCCTTCAACATCCATACGCTTAAAACGAATGCCAAATTCCTCGGGTGCCGGTTTAAAAGTTATCTTGGATTCAACACCTGTATGTAGACCAATACCTACACAAGATGTTTTATTTCCAATCGTACACTGATTTTTTAGATAATTCATTTATTCTGGGACTAATAAAGATTTTTCTAGTTGTATCATTTTATCTTTTAATCTTTTCACTTCTATATGTACAGCATCTCGACGATTTTTATCTTTTATTTCTCTAGCGGGTGCACCAGCATAAGTTTTTCCACCTGGCAGATCTTTCATAGCCACTGTGTAGCAGGCTAATATTGCACGATCTCCAATTGAAATATGGTCAATCGCACCTGCTTGGCCACCAAAGCTACAAAACTTTCCAACTTTTGTGCTACCAGCTATTGTAACGTGCGCTGTTAGTAAGCAACCTTTCCCTATAGAAACATTATGGGCAATTTGGACACTATTATCAAATTTACACATATCACCTATAGTGGTTTCTCCAATAGTCCCACGGTCTATCGTACAATTTGCACCTAATTCAACGTCATTACCAATAGTAACATTTCCATTCTGTGAAATCTTATAATTAATATCATTTTCGGTAAAAAATCCAAACCCATCACATCCAATAACTGTACCAGAATGAATTAAACACCTATCGCCTATTATCGTACGATGATGAAGATGGATGTTGTTTTCTATCTCAGAATCACAACCAATAACGGTATCGGCATTGATTACATTATTGGCACCTATGACCGTATTATCACCAATGATTACGCCACGATCAATGATGGTATATGGGCCAATGGATACTCCTTTACCCAACACGGTATCAGGATCAATAATTGCTGTTTTATGAATCCCTTTTTTCAAAGGGTATTGAGGGGAAAAATAATCCAATATTTTTACCATTGCTAATTTTGGATTATTTACAATAATACCATCTAAACCATTTAGTATTTCCGAATCGGAAGCAATTACAGCAGAGGCTTGCGTTGATTCAACGTATTTGAAATATTTTTGATGAACCATAAAAGTAATAGTACCTGGCTTCCCATCCTTAATAGTTGAAACACCTTGAATATTTAACTTGGGGTTACCAACAACAGTACCTTGTAAAAAATCTGCTAATTCTTTTAAAGTAACCAAAAAGAATTGAATTTATTTTTCGTTTACTGGATTATTATCATCCGATACATTGTATTTGCGTAATTCAAATAAAACATCGTCAGTCAAATCATGTACAGGGTTCCCATATAACAATGCTACTGAGCCATCAATAATAAAATCGATACTTTTTGCAGCCGCAACTTTATCTACAGCGCGTTTTACTTTTGAAAGAATATCAAATTCTAACTGCGCTTGTCTGCGGTATAGTTCACCTTCAGGGCCAACCTTTGTCACTTGGAATTGTTGAATCGTTTGTTCCCGGGAAGCGATTTCAACTTCTTTTTCTTTACGCCAATCTGGACTGCTCATAAGACGCTGGGTTTCNAANGCNTGTTTNATACTGTCNAGTTCNACNACCATNNTNTTATACTGNNNNTTNACNTGNCGNNATTCNANCTGAAGNTGNGCNTCNGCATCTTTGAATTCTTCNTANTCTGCNCGNATACGATCTGATTGAACAAATCCAATTTTATTTTGGGCCGTAAGTAATATAGGCAAAATCATTGCCATAATTCCTACGGTTGTGATTGTTTTCCGAATCACATTTACCTCCTTGATTTAATTATTATCTGCCAAAAATGATTGTGTATTCCCATCCCTGAGGATTGCCATCGCCGGTAATGTCATCAAAGCCGTAACCCATATCGAAACCAAGCTGTCCAATCATGGGCATAAAGAATCTTATCCCAATACCAGCAGATCGTTTAAGTTCAAGCGGATACCTGCGCGGAAATCCCAATGACTGCATAAGCCGTGTATCATTCCATACTCCGCCTGCTTCTGCAAACAACATTCCGTAAACAACCGGATTTTCAGAAAATGGCACTCTAAATTCTGTAGTATACTTTAACATTGTGTTACCACCGATACTACGCCCTTGCGATGTTGTTGGNCCAACAGCATTATCTGGATATCCTCTAAGCATCGTCCCGTAAGGAATACCGTTACCACCCATAATGAATCTTTCATAAGGCGGGATATAAGCNAAATTATCGCCGCCAGTATTTAACATTCGGATGGTACCTACTTTCAATGAACTGGTNAATACAAATTTCCAGAATGTAGGTGTATACCAGTCTAAAGTCAAAACATGTTTATGGTAATTCTCATCACCACCTAAAATNCCTCCGGAAAATGTAGATTCCCATGTNGCACGTGATCCTTGGGTCGGGAACTCAGCCCGGTCACGACTGTCACGGCTAATAGATTGTTTTAAACTTATACCTGTGGATTCACGGAAANTTCCAATATACTGATTAAGAATCTCNTCNTCACCCATGTATTCAGCTTTTCTCACAGTCATTTCCCAATAGGCTCTAAAATAATCATCTGGCCATTTTAATCGCCGACCCCACTGTATTGATGCNCCTCGTGATCTTTGGTCAAATGGGTANAAATAATATGAATTCCCTTGTCCTCTAAATGTATAAAAAATAGAAAACCCAATTCGATTTGGAGTATCCCTGAACATTGGATCCATAAAGCGTATATTAAAAGATTCATATTTCCCTGGGGTACCATAATTATTCATTACTGACATCTGTGTACCAACTTCAAATCCCACAGAAAGGACTTGTCCTCTTCCTTGGAAATTATTGAATTCAACATTTGCACCTCCAGTCATTCCATAGATACCAGTAAATCCTATATTNGCGCTAGCTTTATCAGATGATTTTTCTTGAAGGGTAATATCGAGGTCTATTTCGTCCTCATCAATAGGAATAACATTTGGACTAAGAGATGTTGGATCAAAATAATTTAAAACATGTAATTTTCGGATACTGCGTTCCATCAATGCCCGGCGGAACAAATCACCTGGAAAAATATCCAATTCTCTACGGATGACATTTTCCCGAGTTTTCTCGTTTCCAGATATATTGATGTGACGTATATATACTTGATTGTTTTCTGTGATAGAAAAATGGATATTGACGGAATCTTCACCAACTGGGGTAAAGAATGGTTCAATNTTTACATACAAATACCCACGATCCATATATAAACTCTGCACNCCTTGAAACGCTTCCTGAAAACTAGATTGGCTGAAGTAATCTCCTTTTTCTAGATTTAGTACATTAGCNAAATCTTCAGTTTCGTAAAGCGTATGGCCTTCCCAAGTAACATCCTGATATTTATACCGGTTGCCTTCATCCACATTAATATGAACCACTAATCCTTTTTTCTTAGGTTCGTAATAAATTGAATCAGACAGAATTGTAAAATCGCGGTAACCTTCATCTCGATAAAANGTAGCAAGAGCTTCTAAGTCTTCTTCGAATTTTTTTTCATCAAATGCAGCAGCCCATAAACGCCACCATGTTCTTATTTTTGTCTCTTTTAGTTGCCANCTAAGTTTATTAAGAGATAAATTTTTTCTTATGAATTGTGGTAGTGGAATCCAAGATTTTGATGCAATCCATCCAAAATTATTGGCATTCCCTCTAATCTGGATATCCTTTATTTTAACTTTTTTACCTTCTTTTATTGTGAAAACAACATCCTTTTTNCCTTCTTCACTNNCCACTACCGAAGGCTTCATTTCACCTTCAATTTCTACTAAAAAGTAGCCTTTTTCTTTATACANNCCTTTCATTTTTTTNATTGTTTTAGTAATAAAATTAGGNTTGATCCTCATCCCNCGCTGANAGGNAAGTTCACTCTTAAATTTTTTATCNTTAATCTTTTTGTTACCATTAAAAATCACTTCGCCCAACACAGGTGATTCTTCAACCTCAATGCTTATTAATATTCCTTCAGGTGTTTCACCATCAAAATGAATTTGTATATTGCTAAAAACACCTAATTCCCANAGGCGTTTTACCGCACGTCGAAAATCTTCTGTAGATACTTCTTGGCCATTCTGTAGGCCNGCAGTGTATAACACCATGTTTTGGCTAGTAGCAACATTTCCTTCAACACGNACTTCTTTTAGCTTAAATGAAGGCGGTGCCTGAGCCATGACAAAAACGGCTAGAAAAAATACGCTCAATTTTTTCATGCTGATACTTGTTCTCCTATTTGGCCAAATCGCCGCTGACGTTTTTGATAATCCACAATTGAATTTAATAGATNATCTTCTCTGAAATCGGGCCAAAAGATATCTGTTAGAAACAATTCNGTATAGGCCAATTGCCACAATAANAAATTACTGATACGTGATTCGCCGCCAGTACGGATTAATAAATCCGGATCAGGTATATNCGCGGTNTANAATTCACTNGAAAATATTTTTTCTGAAATTTGATCTNAATGCATTTCGCCTGANAGNATTTTNCCTGCAATACGCTCAACAGCCATNAATAGTTCCTGTCGACTGCTATAACTCAACGCTAAAANCAAATTCAGTCCTGTATTATTCTTAGTTATCTCAATCCCTTCTAGTATCCCCTGCCTTGAATTATCAGGTAAATCATTCAAATTCCCNATTGTAGATAGACGAACATTATTATTATTTAAGTTTCTAACTTCTTTTTTAATNGTACTTAACAGCAATTTCATGATGGCAGAAACTTCCTTTTGNGGCCGCTTCCAATTTTCATTGGAAAAAGTATANAANGTCAAGTAGGATACACCNATTTCTCCACATACCTGTACAATNTCCCGCACAGAATTAATTCCTTCNNCGTGCCCCGCAACACGTGGCAAGTTGTTTGCCTTCGCCCATCGACCGTTTCCATCCATAATAATGGCGATATGCNCTGGTAAATNCCCTNNTTCCACAATTTTTTTTCTCAGCGATTTATTCATGAANNAGGTTTCATAAAACAAGTGAAAAAAACGAGGGCAAAATTACNCTTNCCGANGGGTGCAATCAATNAATAAACANTATAGATTATTNAGGTAACTCATACAATTCTGCTNTGTGGTGATCAAATGGNNTGAGNNTATCAGGTACAANCACATCTTTAAATTCCGATTTACATTTATAACATTCAACAGAATCTTTGACACGGCGATATAACAGATAATCAACGATGGAAAGGACAAGTAAACTNATNCCATATGTCCATGGGACNAAAAGTGCACCGATTAAAATGACGATGCATCCAANGGCNTGGTTAAAATCNTTTTTCCGATAGAAATGTTCACANCCACATACAGGACANTCAACAAAATCNAAATTACTTTCAAATAAAACTGGTTTTTGACATTCATTACANTNAAGAGCTTCTGGAAATGACTTTGTCTTTTNACANATTTCGCAATCGAGTCGATTCACAATAAAAATCCATATNGGAGTAAGTAATATTTNTATAACAGATCACCAAACAAAATGGATAAAACNGAAATATATAAAAGNCCGGTAGCNCTTTGGGTNGCCTGTAATTTTAAAGTNTTCCATATAAAGATATTTAAAACAATNGGGACNATATTGCCCATAAAAAATGCCACCANCAGCAAGAANCCNTCAAATTGTANCATGTATNCCCANAGGCNATGACTTATTCCAAATGAATCAACAAAAGAATCNATTGATATAAAAAATACATCCCAAATAGTGCGGATAAATAATAAAACCCACATTACAAGTGTAGCTTTTTTTAACAATTTGATGGGTAAAGCAACAACATTTAAATACCAATGTCCTAGAATCATCGCAAAGAATACTGCTGCTGTAATTGCCGAACCCAAAAGAACGATAAACCACACGCTATAGGAGTAAAAATCAGGAGTAAGGTTATTAACCACCTGAAACATTGTAACAATTCCAAAAATTGCAATACTTGTGATCACTATATTATTGATATGGTTGGAATTCCAGTAAATGGCCGTAATAAACATGATTGCGCCAAACCAAACCCAAAGATAAATTTCACTAACAATGTCTGGATTAAGAAAGTGGAATGTGGTCCCTCCTATAGCACCTACGATACAACACATACCAAGGTTAAACCGATAAAAACCATTGTCGATCATTCTAAGAGGTGTAATCCAAAGAAAGAAAGGATAAACAAAAGCAAAGCCCAAAAATATGAGCGTAATTATATCAGAGAATGAACTGAACATTAGTTCAGGACATTTACAATCTTTTCAGCAATGGATCGATAAATTTCGGACACTTGTGATTCAGGATTCTTACTTGTAATAGGTTCACCAGCATCAGTGGCTTCCATAATTTCTTGCGAAATCGGAATTTCACCTAACAATTGTACTTCTAATCGATCACTTTCAGATTTCCCACCACCACGTTTAAATAAATCAATCCGAATTGCAAATTCCCCATCAGGTTTTACATCTACATGTTGACCCTCTATTGAAATTGCACGACAGCCCTCAACCTGACCTTTTATAAACAGGCCAGACATATTTTCAACAACCCCCAAAACAGGTGTGTGTACTTTTTTAAACATATCGGCGCCCTTACGTACATCAGCCAATGCAATATCCTGCGGTGTTGTAACAATGACTGCTCCACTAATTTTCAATTTTTGGGTGAGAGTAAGCTGAACATCTCCAGTGCCTGGAGGGAGATCAAGAATTAAATAATCCAATTTGCCCCATTCTACATCGCGAAAAAATTGTTCTGTCATTCGAGCAATTAATGGACCACGCCATATCACTGGTGTTTCGTTGCCACTAATAAAACCAAAACTCATGATTTTTAGTCCCATATGATCTAAGGGGATAAGTTTACGATCCTGCGTCATTTGAGGTTGTTCATTAGTCCCTAGAATAATTGGCAGTGATGGACCATAAATATCTAAATCGAGAAGACCAACAGAATTGCCTGCATTTTTAAGTGTAAATGCTAAGTTTGCGGCAACGGTGGATTTCCCTACACCGCCTTTTCCACTTGCAATGGCAATAATATGCTTAATTCCATCCAAAGTTGTTGCTGGTTGTTGTGCAGGGGATTGGGCTGCATCACCAATGGTGGATGGTGCGGCATCTTTATTTACTGAAACATTAACATTGGTAAAAGCTTTTGACTTTTCTAATGTTTGGGTAACATCATTAATTACAGCAGTTATTTTCTCTTCTTGCTGAGTAGTAATCTTGAGAGTAACGTTTACAGTTTTACCATCAATTTTTACGTCATCCACCATCCCGAAAGAAACAATATCTCGGCTGAATCCTGGATAGTTTACTGATTTTAGTAATTCAAGTATTTGATTATTATTCATAGGAAAGCAAAAAAAACGGCTGTTGAAATTACAACAGCCGTTTTATGCAAGTTTTTTTAATTAACTTAAGTCTTAACCTGGATATTCTTGGCCAAACCATTCATAATTAATTCTACTGAACTTGTGCCATTCTTCAGGGACTTCACTTTCTTCAAAAATAGCTTCTACAGGACATTCCGGTTCACAAGCGCCACAATCAATACATTCTTCTGGATCAATATAAAGTTGTTTTCCCTCAGGATCAAAACCATCTGCTTTTGCTTCTTCACCAGCACCGGTTTTATCCTCTGGCCCATGTATACAATCTACTGGACAAACTTCTACACAAGCGGTGTCGCAAGTTCCAACGCATGGTTCAGCTATAATGTAGGTCATCGTTTTCTCCTATAAAGTTTTCAAAACGTTGGTAAAATTAAATCACTTTATTAATTGACAAAAAGGCTTTTGGTAATAAAATACAAATTTTCGTATTTTTTGTACTGATAACTCAACCCTTTATTATGGCAAATAACTATAAATACGATCATTATAAAACAGTTCCGGAACCAGCAGATAAGGTTAATTTCAAAAAAAAGAAACCGAAATTAATGGCTGTAGTCGATGAGGACGGTTGCACTGGATGTCAGGTTTGTGTACCTTTTTGTCCTGTAGATTGTATTGAGCCCGTTCCAAATGAAAAATACGGGATTCCGATTGCACCGGTTCAAGTTCGCTTCGATGAATGCATTGGATGTCAGATTTGCGCAAAAGTATGTACAAAGTTGACTTGGGATGCAATCCGTATGATTAAAACTGAAGAATTTGAAGAAATTTATGATATAACTCTCTCTGACTGA
>PBBH01000024.1 GCA_002716525.1 Fidelibacterota bacterium
TAGAAATGGAATCACCATCCACATGTATTCTGCAACCTGCCTGCTCTAATTTTTGCATTACAATTGATAAATGAGCCGCTTTAACATTTTTAAGGGTAATATTGCCTAACGTTGCACCTGCCATGAGAAAAGTCCCTGCTTCTATCATATCCGGAATTGTTGTTACTTCGACTGGATTTAAAGAACCCACTCCATGAATTTTCAATATGTTTGTACCAACGCCCTCAATTTGGGCACCCATTTCATTGAGCACTTCGCACACTTGGACAATATGCGGTTCCATTGCAGCATTGGTAATTCGGGTTGTTCCTTCTGCGAGAACGGCAGCCATTACAATATTCGCAGTTGCACCTACGGATGGAATTTCAAAATGGATACGTGCACCTTTCAGTTTTTTTGCCCGCGCAATAATATATCCATCTTCTAAAACAATCTCAGCACCGAGTTTTTCAAACCCTTTTAAATGATAATCCACAGGCCTAGGCCCCCACGCACACCCACCAGGTAATGAAACACGCGCTTCGCCAAACCGACCCAAAAGCGGTCCCATTACATAAAAAGAAGCCCGCATAGTTTTCACTAACTCGTACGGAGCTTCGAATGAATTCACCTTTGAGGCATCTATAGTAAGGCATTGTTCACGAAATTCCGTTTCTGCACCCACCATACCCAATAAACGGATCATTGTATTGGTATCCCGTAAATTTGGGACTCCATTAAGTTTTGTTTTACCATCCGCTAGGAGTGAAGCAGCCATGAGCGGTAATACGGCATTTTTTGCCCCACTAATGGTTACCGATCCACTTAAAGGATTACCACCATTAATAACTAATTTATCCACGAGCCTGATCTGTAAATCGTTGCAATGATTTTATTTTTTTTATTGGCACATTTTCCCCGCTGAATAATTCTGCGATGGCTTCAATTTTTTCATTATCATTCAAATAACGGGCCACAACTTCAGTTTGTTCATTTTTTATTTTTTTATGAATAAACAAATGATGATCTGCTATGGAAGCAATTTGTGGCAAATGTGTAATACAAATGACCTGTTTATCTCGGCTTAATTTTTTTAGAGTTTCTCCGACTTTTTCTGCTGCCTGACCTGATATACCAGTATCAATTTCATCAAAAATCAGTGTCTCAACAGGATCACTTTTTTTCAAAACTGATTTAATCGCCAACATAATCCTGGAAACTTCACCACCAGAAGCAATTTTAATTAGAGGTTTTGGCAATTCTCCTGGATTTGCACTTAAGAAAAATGAAACCTGATCATATCCTTTTGATCCATATTTCACAGATTTATCCTCAAACTGGATAAAACTTTCACGATCTTCTACTTGGGTTATTTGAACCTGGAATTTTGCCCCAGCCATATTGAGTTTAGACATCTCTATTTCAATTTCTGAGGAAACCTTTGCAGCAAATTTCATCCGAAGCGTATTCAATTGACCTGCTAATTTTTGATATCGATTAATCAAATGTGTTTTTTCTAATTCCAATTCAGAAATTTTTTCATCCAATCCGGATAAACCAGCTAATTCATGATCTGAATTTTGGATAAATAATCTGATTGATTCTATCGACCCTCCATATTTTCGTTTTAAGCTTTCAATAGCTTGAAGTCGTTCTTCTACTTCCTGGAGTCGTTTTTGGTCATATTCAATTGATTCCACATGCTGAATCATACCTGCAGACGCATCTTGAATGGATACCGTTGCCTGATCAATAGAATCAATAAAAGGTTTTAGAGACTCATCGTATTTTGATAATCGTTCTAATTCATTTAGGGCAGAAGCAAGTTGACGATAAATGGAATGGTCATGCTCCGTTAATGATTGATTCAAATTTTGTATGGTCGAAATCAATTCGTCAACGTGATTCAATCGTTTAAACTCTTTCCCCAATTCAATATCTTCATCAATTTGAGGATCGACAGCTTGAATTTCTTGAATTTGAAATTGTAGCAATTCCTTTTGATTAGAAGAATTATTTTGCAACTTAATCGACTGATCTAATTCCTGAATAGTTTGAATTAAATCCGAATATGTCAATGCTATTTTCCTGATTAAGTCATTGGAATCGTAAAAGGCATCTAAAAAATCGATATGAGTTACGGGATCCATAATATATTGTTGTTCATATTGCCCGTGAAAATCGGCCAGCGAATTAACAGTTTCCCGATAGGCCGGTTCTAATATAGGCTTGTCATCAATAAAGGATCGGGTACGTCCACTTTTACTGATTAATCGGCGAAATATTTTTTCTTGACCATCTACAGATAATTCTACTTCAACAATTGCCTGCTGCTGACCACTGCGCACATCTGTTTTATCCGCCTTAGCGCCAAGTGTTATACCTAATGATTTCAACAGAATGGATTTCCCTGCCCCTGTTTCTCCCGTAATTACTGTTAGACCTTCATTAATAGGAAGGGAAATTTCATTGATAATTGCAAAATCTTTTATGTAGAGCTGATGTATCATTTCTTATCATTACCTAAAATGAGTAAAGCACCAATGGTGACACCTATCGTATCCGCTAACACATCCCAGCCGCTAGAAAACCGCCCTGAAATAAATGATTGCAAGTATTCATCCAGTCCGCCAAAAAAAATACCAAATGGGAGCACGATTATTAATGTTCGATATGATATTGTATTCATGCTTTTCATAGCTAGAATTCCCAGAATAAAATACTCAATAAGGTGAATTAGTTTATCCCAGGTTAAAAGCCAAGTCTTTGGAAAATCTTGCGCAGGGATACTAGATAAACCCAAGATCAGTATCATATATGCCACTAATAAAATTCGAAATAATTTATGATTCATATGCCTGAAGGACTCTGCCAATCTTATACAATAAATCGCCTGAAATCATACCTCTCTGACTAATCGATTTTGCCAATTGATCTGATGCCTTCCCATGAATAAATACGGCTGATTTTGCTGCCTCCACTGCATGGTAACCCTGCGCCATTAATGATGAAACTATTCCAGTTAATACATCACCTGAACCTGCAGTAGCCAGACCAGCATTCCCTGTAGAATTAACGGCACCTAGAGTTTCCCAAGCAACTAAAGAAGGGGCAAATTTAGCAATCAATATACCAGGAAAACTCGGCATCATCTCATCAATCGTTTTTGGTAAATCTTTTTGAATTGATTTGGCAGTTTTACCTAATAAATTGCTCAATTCTCCTATATGGGGGGTTATAATAAATTCATTTTTGATTTTATTAAATAAATCAAAATTATTATAAAACGGAACCAAGCCATCGGCATCAATTACCATTGGTTTATCGATAGTTTTGACTATTTTCTCAACCAACCTTGCGGTGCCCGTATTTTGACCAATTCCCGGACCAATGCTGAAAACATCGCACCAATCAATCCAAGCCATGATTTCATCATAGTTTTCTTCAGTGAAATAACCGCGCTCTTTATCTTCACAAGAAATGGTCATCCCTTCTGTAATTTTTTCTTCATATACCAAATTGAGTGATGACGGAGCACAAGTGATCGTTAGACCAACCCCGCTTCTCAGAGCCGCCATAGTTGCTAAGTAAGCCGCACCTGTCATTCCCTTTGATCCAGCAACAATTAAAACTTTCCCCTGTATGTGCTTATGCGTTGATTTATGGACAGGTTTAATAATGTCTTGGATTTCTTTATCTGTAATAGTTGACCAAACCCTACCATTCAAATCATTAATAATATCTGGAAATCCAATATTTACAGGATGAACTTCACCGGAATTGCTTTTCCCCGGTTCAATCATCATGCCCAGTTTCGAATATCCCATTGTTACGGTATGATGGGCATTGACAGCATATTCATCAGCATAACCACTATTTGCATTAACACCGGATGGGATATCAGCTGCAACTATCCATTTACAATCATTGATCCATTCAACCCATGGGAAGAGATTATCGCGCATGGTACCGGTAAAACCCGTACCAAATAACGCATCGATCATTAAATCAAAATCGGGTTTTGTTACCGGAGGATTATGATCATAAATAATCGAGACCTTATCACGGCTACAATGGTCATGAAAAAATTTAGAATCACCAGTAATATTATTTTTTTCCTCTAAGGAATAAACAGTGATTTTAAAACCCAAATTATTAAGGAATTCACCAGCGGCAAAACCATCACCTCCATTATTACCTTTCCCGCTTACAATACCAATATTTGGATTATGAATACCGATCAACTGGGATTGGACAAATTCAGCAATTTTTTGACCAGCATTTCTCATCAAACTTTCCCCAGAAATATCATGTTTTGTCATCGCGAGATGATCTAGTTCCTGTGCCTGTTCTCTAGTGATTAAACGCATTTAAACTACCAGCATTGCCACGGCTATAGCATAATCAGATTCGTGTGAAATACTCACGATTAAATCAGCATATTCGTAGTCGCCTACAGCAGAAACAACCGGGGCGCCATTTTCCGAAGAAATAATTTCAATTTTATTCAATCCCAATTTTTCAGTTAAATCCGAAGATAAAAAACATTTTTTGATTGCTTCTTTAGCAGCAAACCTCCCGGCATAGTGAATAGATGGATTGGCTTTTCCATCACAATATTCGATTTCGTTTATAGAAAAGGATTTTACTTTGAATCGATCATCGTGTTCTTTCAACAACAGAGCAATTCGTTTAACCGAAACGATGTCCGTTCCGATAAAAGTGCTAGCCGTCACTCAATTCCTTGACAATGTTCACAACCTCATATATATCATTTATATCCCAGTCAGCACCTGAATCAACCGTTCCAAATGTGTCNCCATATCGTGCAAAAATTGTTTTTATACCAATTTGTTTGGCCCCGACNACATCTCGTTCAGGCCAGTCACCAATCATGAGNNCTTCTTCCGGTTTTAGTTTCANATAATCCAAAGCCATTTGAAATGGTTTTGGTGATGGTTTTCGGACACCTGTATCATCATATGTCAAAACGGGATCAAACACATGGTGGAGATTTAAATAATACAAGCGCATCCAAGCTTCTCGACTTGGTGCATCAGATACGACAGCCAGTTTAATCCCCATTTTGGTCAATTCAATTAACGTTTTATTTACATTAGGATAGACCAGCAATGTAGCTTCACGAGCGCGGCGATAAGCAACAATGCCTGCTGCTAAAATTTTGTTGCTAACCGCACCAATAGTCTGATTTAGATAATCGTCGAATACTTGTTGGTTCTCCCACCCCTTATGAACATATAAATCAAGTATTTCCTGATATGCTTTTTCTTCATCTACATTTAAACCAGCCTCATTCATCGCAGTAATTGCAGCTTTCACTGCAAACTGCTTCATCTTTATAAAATCTAAAAGTGTATTATCTAAGTCAAAGATGATTGCTTGAATCATCGATTTTAAACCATATCGTTAAAATTAATTTTCGTATTTCTGAGGATTTTTTACTTTATCGATTTCGTACTCAGCCATTTTACGCCATGCTCGATCATTTCTTGCTTTTTCAAAAGCATTCAAAGCCCCAGTTTTATTTCCTTTTCCATCACACCACTCAGCTACGCCTAGCTCAAACCAACCACCACCAAATCGATTTTTCAGTTCAGTGCTCTTACGAGCTGCTTCTNTTGNCTCTGAACAGTTTCCTTTTNCATTATAAGCACCAGCCAGTCTAAAAAAACTCATGACGTCACGATCGTTCAATGTTGTTGCCATGACTAAATTAGATGTTGCTTGGTCCCAATCCTGCTCTTCCGTGAATATCATGCCCATGTTTGCATATCCTTTAGCATAATTTGGATTGACTGTAATCGACATATTCAAGACTTGTTTAGCTTTTTCATAATTCTTAGTACGAANATAAATATCGCTCATTGCACCATAGGCTTTGTCATACCCCGGGTGGATGTCCACAGCCGTTTGTAAAGCTGCAATAGCGCCTTCATCATCATTGAGTCCGCTTTTAGCCAGACCTAAAGCAAAATAACCTTTATAGAACTGAGGGTTAACCTCAAGTGCTTTTTCGTAGGATTGCACAGCTTCATCTTTATTACCTATTTTCGATTTGATCACACCAATCTGGTAATAGGCCTGATAAAATGTTTTATCAACTTCCAGCACTTTTTCATANGAGCTAAGNGCGCTTTCCAAATCANCTCGTTTATAGGACTGATTTGCGGAATTAAAAAAGTTTTTAGCTACATTTTTTATTGCTGCCAAAGCATTTTTATGTTCAGGATTGATTTCCATGGCTATGTGAAAATTTTTCACTGCTTCCATGTATTCTTTNTTGCGCATATATCCTAAACCCATATTAAATACCGATTCTGGATAATGAGGAAATTTTTCATTAGCGATCCGAAAAGATACAAAAGCATCTTCCATATCGCCGTTTTTCATGGATCGAATTCCTTTATTCATAAGTGTATTTAATTCATTCAGCCGCTCAAATTCATCACGAAATTCTTGATTCTCAGGATCGGCATCGATTGCTTCTTTTATAGATTGCTGTGTTTTAGATAAATCACCTCTTCTGATTGCAATCTGAGCCAGTCCAAGATAGGCTGGAGCAAAGGTGGGATCAGCCTGTAGTGCTGCATTAAAACCAGCTTCTGCTTCGGGAATATTTCCTGCTTCTAAACTGATATTAGCAGCATTGTATAATTCATCCGGCGATTGGGAAAAAATAATGCCTATAAATACAAAAATTGTAAATATCTTTTTACACATAATGATATGANCCTTCATTTTAATTTCCTTGTGCCGAAGGCCGGACTTGAACCGGCACGGGGTTTCCCCCACAGACCCCTCAAGCCTGCGTGTCTACCAATTCCACCACTTCGGCCCATATCAGTTATTGATTTTTTCAGAATCTTGTATTGGCGGTGTAGGTAAGGCCAATCCATCAGTGTTGGGTGCCAATGTCCTTTCTTCCTGCGCTTGTTCAATAACCGAATTAGTCCCACCAGTANCTGGTGAACCGACCAAACTAATCAAAAGCGCTAAACCCATAAAAGCAACAGCAAGATAAGTTGTGATTTTGCTTAAAGCCGTTGCTGCGCCACGTCCACCGAATATAGCATTGGTTGTTTGACCACCAATAGAACCGGCTAGACCACCACCTTGGCTAGCCTGCATTAATACAACTGTAATCAGTAATAAACTGATAATTGCATGAACTGTGATTAAAAATCCTAACACGTTTTACCTCTTATAATATTTTGATACTTGTTCTACGATGCTACAAAAACTTTCTTCTTTTATACTCGCTCCACCAATGAGAAACCCATCTACGCCTTTGGTCTGAATTAATTNCNTTGCATTATTTTCATTTACTGATCCACCATAGAGTATCGGCACTTCATACCCAACTTGTCCAAACATTCTTTCTAGGACCGATTGAACATAAGCATGGGCTTCCGCTACCTGATCAGTAGAAGCAGTTTCACCCGTACCAATGGCCCATACAGGTTCATAGGCTATAATCATTTTTACAGGATCAATCGATTCCATACCTTGAAGACCAAGATTTATTTGATTTTCAAGAACCAGAGTAGTCTGATTTGATTTACGATCATCCAGCGTTTCGCCTATACAAAAAATGGGAACCAGTTCTGCATTCAGAACAGCGTGAATTTTTTTATTAATCCAAACATCCGTTTCACCAAAGATATGACGACGTTCCGAATGGCCAANAATCACATACTGANCTCCTGCAGATTTCAGCATTCCAACTGATATTTCTCCAGTGTAGGCACCNTCTANCTCAAAATGGGCATTTTGTGCTCCAACACTGAAATCTGTACCATTTAATGCTTTAACTATGGAAAAGAGCGACGTAAAAGGCGGGCAGAATATAACCTTCGCTTCTACTTTATCCAATATACGATTTTTGATTTTACCGACGAAAGAGACACCTTCTTCACCNGATTTATNCATCTTCCAGTTTCCAGCAACAATAGGCTTAATATCCATCTTAAATCTCCAATGAATAAATCGCGGGCAATGTATTCCCCGATAATAATTCTAAAGATGATCCGCCCCCTGTTGAGACGTGGCTAACCTTTTTCATTAATCCAAATTTTTTGATTGCTGCAGCTGAATCTCCACCACCAATGATNGTNATTATATNTTTTTCTGTTACTGCCGCNATTTTTTCTGCTATCTTTTGTGTGCCGNGATGAAACCCNTCCACTTCAAATACTCCCATTGGCCCATTCCATAAAATGGTCCCTGAATCTTGTATAACCTCAGAAAATTGATTTACCGTCCCCGGGCCAATATCAAGACCCATTAAATCATCTGGAACTTTTCCTACAACACAAATTTCTGTAACATTTCCATGATTAATTGATTCCGCNCACACAAAATCNATTGGAAAAATTAATTTGGTTTTCCCTCGTGCTTTAGACATAATAGTTTTTGCAGCAGCAATTATGGATGCATCTACAGTTGTATTACCTACATCTTTGCCCTGTGCTTTTAAAAATGGATGGGCCATAGCTCCAGCTATGAGAATATGATCTGCATTGCCAATGAAATGGTGAATTAAATTTAGTTTGGTATCAATTTTAGCTCCTCCTAAAATCACGGTTAGAGGACGTTTTGGTTTTGTCATACCTTCAGCCAAAAACTGCAATTCCTTTTCAAAGAGAAAACCCATTCCCTTATGTATAAAATTTTGGGTTACCCCGGTATTGGATGCATGATTCCGATGGGCCGTACCAAACGCATCATTAATAAATACCTGACCGTGTTTGGATAATTTGGCACTGAAAACTGAATCATTTTGAGTTTCTTCAGGATGAAAGCGTAAATTTTCCAGCAAATGAATTTCACCGCCCCGCAAACCTAGAGAAACGTCANGGGAATCTTCAGATACACAATCATCTGAGAATTTGATTGGCATTTCTAAAAGATCCGCCAATGTCTCACCTACAGGGATTAAACTTAATTCAGAGTTATGATTTCCGTTGGGTCGACCTAAATGAGACATTAATACTATATTGGCTCCTGCTTTCAAACAATATTGAATAGTAGGTAAAACAGCGCGAATCCGAAAATCATCCACAACACGATCATTTGCGATAGGAACATTAAAATCAACACGAATAAGGACACGTTTTTCTTTTAATTNAAACGTTTTGAGAGATTTGATCACGCGGGTTTTNCATATTATAAANTGTAGGTGTTGCCAAGGTAAAGTTTCTCATATGGTTAAAACCATTTAAAAGTTCCTGCGCAGGCAGTTCGCTACACCTGTTGTTAATACATTATCAATAATTCCGATTTCCAACTCTTTCAAGGATTGAGAATTTACAAATGCATTTTCCATATTTTGAAGNCGTTCTTCCCCNCTCACTTTTGTTTTCAAAATGGTATAAATATTCCGTTGTACCATGGTTGGATCAAATGATATCATAACCCGTTGCAGGAATCTATGGATAATTCTATTTATATCGATGGTTAAGTACAGTAATTTTGAATTGGATACAATATGTCATCCGAAACAATAGCATCCATCAATTTCCAAGATTTGATGCTCCACCGCATCCATGAAATACTACTTGTGGCAAGTCCCTATGATGCATTTATCTTAGAGGAAGACGGGCGCCTTACTCAGCAGATTCTCTATGAATATCTGGGTATGAACCTTAGTTATGCACCCAGAGTCTGGCACGCAAAAAATGCAACTACAGGGTTACAAATGTTATCTGATCGTAGCTATGACCTNGTAATTGTAATGATGCGCATAGCTGACATGGATCCCATTACCTTTGGAGAGAAGGTCAAAAAATCTTTTCCGGATAAACCAATTATCCTGCTTGCTTTTGATGAATCCGAAATCACCCATTTGCCGCAGAAACGTTTGGAAAAAATCATTGATAAGATCTTTATTTGGTCGGGTAATGCTAATGTATTCCCTGCCATTATTAAAAATATAGAAGATAAAATGAATCTCCAGCGCGATTATAAAATTGCCGATATTCGTGCAATTATTGTGGTGGAAGATAATCCACGATACTATTCAATTATTTTGCCATTAATCTACCGGACGGCACTGAAGCATGCCAGAAACCTGATTGACAAAAGTTTATCTGATATCGATAAATTATTATTATTTCGGGCAAGGCCGAAAATAATACTGGCTTCATCCTTCGAACAGGCAACGGATTATTATCATAAGTACCGCCATAACATCCTGGGATTCATTTCTGATGTACGATTTCCAAAAAATGGGAAATTAAACTCCCATGCCGGTGTAGAACTGGTCGAATATATTCGTCAAAAGGATTCTGACNTGCCCATTGTTCTTCAATCAACGAAACCAGTTTATAGTAAAGATGCAAAAAAAGTAAAAGCCGCGTTCATTCATAAGAAATCTCCAACGCTTCTCCAAGATCTGGAAGATTTTATTGTCAACAATTTTGGTTTTGGTGATTTTATATTTCGCAATCCTAGAGGAAAAGAAATTTCCCGAGCCACCGACTTATCTAGTTTTCGTAAATCATTAGAGAAAATTTCCGTTAAATCTTTGAAATACCACGCCTCCAAAAACCATTTTTCAAATTGGCTAGCTGTAAGATGTGAATTTTCTATAGCTTCAAATTTAAGACCTATTAAAGTACATGATTTCAACAATATAGAGGATTTACGTAAATTAATAATTGAACAAGTTGATATAGGAATACAAGCCCACCATGAAGGACGGATCGTTCAATATTCTCATACTGCTAAACATGAAAAACTTGATTTNGTACGACTTGCAACTGGATCTTTAGGAGGAAAGGCAAGAGGACTGGCATTTGCAAATAATATGCTTTCGGACGCAAAAATAAATGAAAGATATTCTAATATTAATTTGCGTATTCCAAAAGTAGCTGTTATCGGCACAGATGAGTTCGACCGATTCATGGATGAAAATAAATTGTGGAAAGTTGCCTTTTCTAAAAAGAAATCTGATAAAGCCATCATCAANGCATTTATGAACGCTTCCCTATCGAAAGAATTGATATCTACCCTAACTCGTTATTTAAACGATNTTAAATATCCACTTGCCATTCGCTCATCGAGTCTTTTAGAAGATTCCCAATATCAACCTTTGGCTGGGATGTATTCCACTTTTATGCTTCCNAATTCCAATAAATNCAAAAAAACACGACTTGAAGAACTGATTAAAGCCATTAAGGCAGTATACGCCTCAACCTATTATAAAGAACCCAAATCATTGATTGAAGGATCTGTCCATCATCATGAGGAAGAAAAAATGGCTGTGATCATTATGGAANTAATCGGTAAACAGCATCAAGATAGGTATTATCCTTCTGCCAGTGGTTCAGCCCAAAGTTTTAACTATTATCCAATTTCTTATATGAAACGCGAAGAAGGAGTCGCATTCCTCGCTTTAGGGCTAGGCCGTACCGTTGCCGAAGGGGAAAAATCTCTTCGTTTTTCTCCACAATACCCCGGAATTATACCCCAGTATTTTTCAGTAAAATCAACAATCTCAAATTCTCAAAATAAATTTTATGCGCTAAACCTTAAAGGCGGTTTTAATCCTCAACAAAATGGAAAGCAAGAGAATACAAATGTTTTCGATTTATCAATTGCTGAAACAGATGGAGAATTANATTGGGCAGGCAGTGTTGTTTCAGATGAAGATAACGTAATTCGCGATTCCTTGCGTCATGATGGTACCCGTGTAATCACTTTCCCTTCTTTGCTNAAATGGAATACGGTTCCTATTTCAGATCTACTCAAAGATGTTTTATCTATGGGAGAAGATACACTGGGATGTCCAGTGGAAATTGAATATGCTATTAATCTCAAAAAAGATGAAAATCAAAAACATGAATTCTGTCTATTGCAGATCAAGCCAATGGTTATTGGAGGTATTGATCGCATGCAAAAATTTGATACTATAGATAAGAAAAACATTATTTGTTCGAGTTCTGTAGCTTTGGGAAACGGCCTTATTGAAGATATTCAAAATATTATTGTTGTTGATCCTAAAACATTTAATGCATCTCACACCCAAACTATCACAAAAGAAATCGAAAAGATNAACAGTAANATTCCTAAGGGTGAAAAATATATATTAATTGGTCCTGGACGGTGGGGTTCAGCCGATCCATGGTTAGGAATACCTGTGAATTGGAACCAAATATCGAATGCAAAAGTAATTGTAGAAGTTGGTATGGATGATTTTCCCGTTGATCCCTCTTTTGGCAGTCATTTTTTCCAGAATGTCACCAGTATGCGGATCGGTTATTTCACCATTAATCATAAAAACAAACAAGACCATCTCAATATGAAATGGTTATNAGATCAGCATGTTCAGAAAATTGGCAAATATACCAAATGGATCAATACAGACCGACCACTAACAGTCACAATTGATGGCCAAACGGGGGAAGGCTCAATTATTAAACCGCTAGAACCTATCCAGCAATCAATGGATGAGCAGGAATCAACTGGGATATAATTAATTCGTGATTAAACCACGCCCTGATCTATCATAGCATCGGCAACTTTGATAAATCCGGCAATGTTGGCACCATTTACGTAATTTGTGAATTNACCTTCNTTCCCTTGGGAAACACAGGCGGAATGAATATTCTGCATAATGTTGTGGAGCTTCTGATCTACTTCTTCCCTACTCCAGGAAATACGCATTGAATTTTGGCTCATTTCCAAACCGGAAACAGCAACACCTCCTGCATTCGCAGCTTTACCAGGACCGAATAAAATCTTATTACCGAGGAAAACTTCGATAGCATCTGGCTCGGAAGGCATGTTTGCACCTTCAGTTACTGCTATGCATCCATTTTTTACCANTGTCTTGGCTTCAGCTTCACTGATCTCATTTTGAGTGGCACAGGGTAATGCAACATCGCANGGCACACTCCAAGGTCGCTTCCCTTCCAAATAAGTCGCACCAAATTTATCGGCATATTCTTTGATACGACCACGCTTCACATTNTTCAGTTCCATTACATAATTTAATTTTTCAGCATCAATACCATCTGCATCATGGACAGAGCCGCCGGAATCCGAAAGTGTCACAACTTTACCACCCAGATCATTGACTTTTTCAGCAGCAAATTGGGCTACATTTCCGGAACCGGAAATAGCTACTATTTTCCCTTTAAATGATTCATCCTTGGTCTTGAGCATTTCATCGGTGAAGTAAACACAGCCNTANCCNGTGGCTTCAGGCCGTATCAGGCTGCCGCCCCAGTTCAATGCCTTACCGGTTAAGACACCGCTAAANTCATTNCGAATACGCTTGTATTGACCAAAAAGATAACCAATTTCACGTCCGCCNACACCAATATCCCCCGCAGGTACGTCTGTGTNAGGCCCGATATGACGGCACAATTCTGTCATGAACGATTGGCAAAAGCTCATTACCTCATTATCTGATTTTCCTTTTGGATCAAAATCAGACCCGCCTTTACCTCCACCCATGGGTAAAGTGGTTAAACTATTTTTAAATACCTGTTCAAAACCAAGGAATTTGAGTATACCAAGATTAACCGATGGATGGAATCGCAGACCACCTTTATATGGCCCGATGGCNGAATTAAATTCCACACGAAACCCGCGATTTACTTCCACTTCACCAAGGTCATTTCGCCACGGCACTCGAAACATGATAACACGCTCCGGTTCAGTAATTCTTTCCAATACTTTTGAATGAAGGTAATCAGGGTGATCTTGTAAAAACCCCCAAATGGATTCGACNACTTCATGAACNGCCTGGTGAAATTCCTTTTCACCTTGATTCTTGGCCTCGATGTGGCCCATAAATTCTTCGATGGATTGATACATTAGCTCTCCTTTGAACAATACGAATTAAAATGATTGCGACCTATTTGGTCTTTTGAAAGCGGNAGAAATTAAAAGTGAAATAGGGAAATATCGCATACAAATTGATTGAAGAAACAGATACGAATCCTGTAACTTTTCTGGCTTTTTTAAAGCGATTTTTGGCGGAGTAGCTCAGCTGGTTAGAGCAGTGGAATCATAATCCACGTGTCGGGGGTTCGAGTCCCTCCTCCGCTACAAACAAACCCTGATTTGCTTATCTAGGTTTTTTGTTATAGATTAAATTGAACGTACTAAAGGAGTATGAATCAAAATGAAAAAGATCAGTTTTTTAATTATTGCTGTTACTACGATAGCTTCAGCTCAACTAAGAGTGGGAGTTGATGTTTCTAGAAAAATGAAAGTAACTCCATCTTTTCCTGCTGAGGTAAAAGCCNTATTTTTATCTATGGGAGAAGAACTACCTGGCTCAGAGANAATGACTGCTGAAGGTTTAGGCTTTAGTGTTGGATATGATTTCATGCTGGCTAGCCTTGTTGGNGTAGGTGCTGAACTAAACATAGCTNCAGAAAGTGATGATGAAGATGGTGGGCCAAGTAATCAGATTTTTGCATATAGTATCGTAAAACTGCCATTTGGAGTACCTTTTGCGCGCGGAGTAGTTCGCGTAGGTATTGCAAAGTCATTTGAAGAAGGAATTGATCCAGGCCTTGGTTATGGATTCGGTTTAAGGATAAAACCTCCTTTATTTCCCATTGGTGCAGAAGCTTCTTATAATATCTATAATTATTCTCAAGAGGAAGAAGAAGAATTGGGAACGATGAAGTATGACCTTAAACAATCCTACATGAATCTTTCACTAACCTATTCCTTTTAAAACTTATAAAATAATATTATGAAAAAAATCACCTTATTATTCATAATAATTACAACAATATCATCAGCACAATTACGTGTTGGCATAGATGCGCGTCGAGACAAATCAATTGGTGGACTTCTTGGGGCAGCAGTTTCTCCTCTATTTGAAGATGGCAAACTTGATGGTATGGGTTACACATTAGGATATGATTATATGCCAATTTTGTCCTCAGGTAAACCTAGTTTTTTGGGGTTAGGCGCTGAATACACAATGGGCGGAGAAGAAGGCATTGATATGGTATATGGATATGTGGTAAGTAAAATATTCAATGCCTTAATTATCCGGGGCGGATACTCATTGCCCCTAGGTGATGGTGATACTGGAAAATATAAAAATGAATGGGGTTTTGCATGGGGCCTTGGATTGAGAATTAAATTACCTGATTTTCCTGTAGGTTTGGAATTGTTATATACAATACACAAACTAAAAGAGAAATCGATCATTGATGACTTGGATAATGAAGAAATAGAGGAAGTCTTCGATAACTTGTTTGGTTTGCGATATAGTGTAAGGAATATAACACTTACCTATTCCTTTTAGATGAAACGCCCCTGTCTTAAATAGCCTCCTTAAGGGCGTTCCACCACTTGCAGTATTGTCAAATCATTTGAGCAATGATTTAACAATAATTCCTTTCCGGCAGGAAAAATGAATGTACCTCCTGCTGAAAATGAATAATTTTTTTCAAAAACCAATTCACAATCTCCCTTCAATATAAAATTGAATAAAAACTTTCCTTCTAAGTTTTGACTAAATTGATTCTTAGGATGAATAATACTGGCACTCATCATCCCATTGGATGCCTCTAGTATTCCCAGTTCTCCACTATTTCCAGAATTGGCTTGATAATGTAAAAACTTTTGCCCGCTAAACAGTCGATCCAGATCGACTGTTTTCGAAGGTAAATTAATGGAATGATCTCTCCCAGTCATATGTTTGGCCGGACTGTTGATTTCGATCACTTCCAAACCTGTTGAACTCTCTAATACACGATGACGAATTCCAGGCGGTTGAAGAACACAATCCCCCGATTTCATTATTATTGATTCACCCTGATTTTCATAGAGCACTTTTGCCCAGCCTTTATAGCAATATATCATTTGAAATCTGATTTGGTGAAAATGGACATAATCTTCAACCGGTCCACCTTTGGTGATTCGAATATGGGAAGCACCAAATCTTCCGTTTTCTTCACTAATGAGGTTACGGTANTCCATACCAACTCGACCGATGACCCAATCTGAATCATCGNCCAAATGTGNCATTTCAAAAGTATCCTGAGCGGAAGGCACTTNCATANGTGGATTAAGNTCCACGGTTTCAATGGATAAATCTTGTGTCGAACCACCANTAATCGCAGNATAATCTGGATAAGGGCCTGACTCTTGTTTGACTAAACGAATATATCGACCATGGTTTTCAATATCGGCTATGGATGGATCTTCGGCAGGGTAAATACGATGCAGGCGAAATTCATTTTTTTCTGTAAAGAAATCAAGCGTTTCTGCCAAATCATTACAGGGTACAACTAGGGATTGGACGATATTGGAACTCATGATTCTTTTTTTAATAGATACCCTTCCAAGTTTACTTATTTGACGTTATCTAAGGAGTAGAAATTAAATTGAATTTGAATATTTCATATGTTTGAACTTTCTATTATTGTAATTTTACTTGGTAAGGGGCCATAGCAAATCTTTTTATTTGTTACATAATCGTAAATCATTTTTAATAATTAGTAGGAGTCAATCCATGTTCAAAAAGTCATTTATCGTTAGTGTATTATTTTTTATGATTGGTTGCAACGAAAAAGTTGATACACCATTTACAATTGATTATGAAAAATATGAGTTAGATAATGGACTGACCGTTATACTTCATGAGGATAAATCAGATCCCATTGTGAGCTTGGCTATTCAATATCACGTTGGTTCAAACCGTGAAATACCCGGACGAACTGGTTTTGCTCACCTTTTTGAACATATGCTTTTTCAGGAGTCTCAGCATGTGGGCCAAGACCAATTTTTTAAAAAAATTCAAAATGTTGGCGGTACACTTAATGGTGGTACAAACAAAGACGGCACAGTATACTATGAAGTCGTACCCAAGAATGCTTTAGAAACTATCATGTGGTTAGAATCAGATCGTATGGGATGGCTTTTATCTACCGTAACACAAGCTGCATTTGAGAATCAACAAGAAGTTGTACAAAATGAAAAACGCCAGCGGGTAGATAATCGTCCCTATGGTCATTCAAACTATGTCATGATTAAGAATATGTATCCAAAAGACCATCCATATAACTGGACTACGATCGGAGAATTAGAAGACCTCCAGAATTCGACGTTGAAAGATGTGCGGGATTTTTATGAAAATTGGTACGGACCCAATAATGCGACCATGGTGATTGCCGGAGATATCAATAAAAAAGAAGTGAAAAAACTGGTTGAAAAATACTTTGCTGAAATCAAACCCGGTCCGGATCATGGTAATCCGGAACCTCGTCCTGTGCAATTATCAGAAACAAAAAAGGTATTCCACGAAGATAATTTTGCTCGTTCTCCCCGTTTAACCATGGCCTTTCCTACTGTGGATCAACTCCATTTTGATGCTCCGGCATTGGAATTATTGGCACAGTTGCTTGGTGATGGGAAAAAAGCTCCCCTTTACAAGGTTATTGTAGAAGAAAAAAAATTGGCGCCAAGCCTTTTCTCTTATAGTGGGACCCAGGAGATCGCAGGGACATTTAATGTAGTCGTTACAGGATTCCCAACTACCAATTTAACAGACGTAGAAAACGCTGTTCATGAAGCATTTCAAAGATTTGAATCCAATGGGTTCAGCGCTGAAGATCTGGATCGGTTAAAAGCCAAATACGAAACAGGGTTCTACCAAAGCATTTCTTCTGTACTAGGTAAAGGATTTCAATTAGCCCGGTACAATGAATATTATGGCTCACCTGATGCGATCGCTGAAGATCTTCAAAGTGTTTTGGACGTCAATATGAGCGATGTAAAACGGGCCTATGAAAAATATGTCAAAAATCAGAATTATGTCTTAACCAGTTTTGTTCCAAAAGGAAAAGTTAATTTAGTATCAGAAGGTTCTGTTCTTTTCCCAATCCAAGAAGAGATGATCGTTGAAAATGTTGAAAAAGAAGCAGGGGTTGGTGGAATAGATATATCACAAATTCCTTCTACATTTGATCGTTCGGTTGAACCCGCTGAAGGTCCTCAACCTCGATTGAATATACCAAAAATATGGCAGCACGATTACGATAAGGGAGTGTCTTTATACGGTGTAAAACATGATGAATTGCCCTTGGTCAGTTTGGGTATCCAAATTGATGGGGGAATGCTCTTGGATGATCCCAATAAAATTGGTGTAGCCAATCTCGTTACGGATATGATGATGGAAGGTACAGCCAATAAAACACCGGTTGAATTGGAAGAAGCCATTGATGCATTGGGCTCCTCAATTAATATGTATACAGGAAAACAATCCATTAATATTGAGGTGAGCACCTTGAAACGGAATTTTGATGCCACCCTTGCTCTTGTTGAAGAGATTCTGTTCGAGCCAAGGTGGGATTCAAAAGAATTTGAGCGAATCAAGCGGGAAACAGCTGAATCTATAAAACGTCGATCTGCAGTGCCATCATCCATTGCATCAAATGTCTTTAATAAGTTGAATTATGGTAGCCATATTTTAGCTCATGAAACAATTGGTACCGTTTCATCAGTGGAATCGATTGATTTAAATGACTTGAAAAACTACGTTAACAACAATTTTTCGGCTGATCTGTCTACTCTTAGCATTGTGGGAGATATCAGCCGTAGTGAGGCTGTGAGCGCCTTTAAAAGCCTAGTAGAGCGCTGGGATGTGAAAGTTGTAACATTCCCAGAATATGCCATGCCAGAACAAAGTAAAATGGCAAAAGTTTATTTTGTGGATGTCCCCAATGCAAAACAGTCCGAGATTCGTATTGGATACCTTGGTTTGTCTCGCACTCATCCTGACTTCTATGCAACATCAGTTATGAACATGAAACTGGGTGGCAACTTCAGTGGTGATGTCAATATGGTACTCCGGGAGGAGAAAGGGTTTACTTACGGGGCACGTACTGGGTTTAGCGGTTCAAAACTTCCTGGAAAATTCACAGCTTCTTCAGGGGTTCGTTCGAATACGACGGAAGAATCGGTCAATATCTTTAAAAATCTGATGTCGGCTTATAGAGAGCCCATTTCTGGAGAGGACCTGGCATTCACAAAGAATGTAACATTAAAATCAAATGCTCGCCGATTTGAAACTCTTGGTGCACTTCGTGGAATGATCTCCAATATTGCTATCTATGGTTTACCCGTTAATTACATAGAAGAGCAGGAAGATATCGTTCGTGAGATGAGCGTAGAAAGTCATAATACATTGGCAAAAAAATATATTCGTCCAGATGAAATGATCTATCTAGTTGTCGGCGATGCTGCCACCCAGTTAGATGGTATGAAATCTCTTGGGTTTGGTGACCCAATTTTGCTAGATGTAAATGGCAATCCTGTAAAATAATTCATCCTTTATAATACAATTAAAAAACCCTCCGCGTGAAGCGGAGGGTTTTTTATAACTTCAACTATGGACTTAAATAGATCTTTAAACGACTGGACTGTTTTCGCTAT
>PBBH01000025.1 GCA_002716525.1 Fidelibacterota bacterium
TAAAAAAAGGAAAGATATAGAAAATACAACCCTTTCTCGATATGACAGGATTCATACTGCTCGAAAAGGCCTATCCGTTGTTCATGTGCTGGGAACAGCCTGTGGCGGATGTGGCGCTTTTATACCGCCACAGATTATTTCCGAAGTAAAAGCAGAAAAAGGGTCCCATACTTGTGATAGCTGCAGTCGATTTCTTTATTGGGAATCAGTATAGTCTTTTCTATTATTTGCTGTAATTTATAACGATTATTGAAATTAGAGCTGGTCGGATAGTTACTCTTGGTCTGCTGTAAGCTCATCAGGAGAGGAAAGTCCGAGCACCGCAGGGTAGAACGCCGTGTAATCCACGGGGTATGAAAATACATGGAAAGTGCAGCAGAAAATATACCGCCTCGCCAATGGTGAGGTAAGGGTGAAAAGGTGGTGTAAGAGACCACCAGTTCTCGGTTAGAATCGAGAAGCTTGTAAACCCCATTCGGTGCAAGATCAAATAAACCCCCAGATGTGACCCGCATCGCTACGAGGGGAGGGTTGATTGCGTGATCCCGTCAGAAATGTCGGGACTAGATGAATGACTATCGATAACAAAACTCGGCTTATAGATCAGCTCTATTTTCAAAGATTAAGATCTGAGTCATTTAATTTATGAAATGGATTATGAAAAAACCTTCATTTGATCTTGTGCATGCGTTTAGGTTTGACGGGAAAATTCAAACATATAATTAAATATTAGAGATATTTACTTTGCCAGTTAGATGAAAAATATTATCCTATGAACAGAAGTAAGATTATTGGATTGGGTTTCCAAGTCCCTGATAATGTTGTATCCAATTTTGATTTGGAAAAAATGATGGAGACTACTGATGAATGGATTCAAACTCGCTCAGGAATCAAAGAAAGAAGGTGGGCTACAGAAGATGTGGCTACTTCTGATCTGGCCCTAGAAGCTTCCAAAAAAGCAATTAAAATGGCAGGCATTTCTTCTGAGGATATTGATCTTGTTATCGTAGCTACTATTTCATCGGATTATTTTTTCCCTGGTGTCAGTGCCCAGCTGCAGGATCAATTGAATCTGCGGAATGTGGCTGCATTTGATGTCAAAGCGGCTTGTTCAGGCTTTGTTTATAGTTTATCTGTAGGTGACCAATTTATCCGCTCAGGGATGGTAAATACAGCGCTTGTTGTTGGTGCTGAAGCACAAACCAAGTTGATTGATAAAACCACCAAAGGTAGGGATATTGCTGTTCTTTTTGGCGATGGTGCTGGCGCAGCTGTACTTCAATCCAGTGATGATCAAAGTGGTATTCTTTCTACTCATTTGCATTGTGACGGGAAAGGAATGAAGAGTCTTTGGATGGAAGCGCCCGGATCCAGTAGAAATGCTTGGATTGATGGACCAACCATTGATAAAGACCGTTTCCAACCCATTATGAATGGTCGTGAAGTTTTTCGAAACGCAGTCACCCGTTTTCCCGAAGTGATTCAGGAAGCAATGAAAACTAATGGATTAACTATTGAGGATATTGCTTTAATTGTTCCACATCAGGCCAATTACAGAATAAGTCAGGCAGTTGCCAAGCGAATGGGAATTGGCATGGAAAGGATCTATAGTAATATACATAAATATGGCAATACCACTGCTGCTTCAATTCCGATTGCTCTAACAGAAGCTTTAAATGAAGGAAAAATTCAAGAGGGCGATCACATTATTTTGGCTGCATTTGGCTCAGGATTTACTTGGGCTTCTGCGGCTATACGATGGTAAAATGTTAAACCAACATCCAAATTCAATTGGGTTAAATTCAAACTTCTTTTTTTAAAAATGGATAAAATATTTTTTACTGATGAGCACAACATGTTGGTGGAAATGATTCGTGATTTTGCCAAAAATGAAATCATACCTATAGCACAGAAATTGGATGAAAGTGAAGAATTTCCCAAGGGATTAGTCAATCAAATGAGTGAATTAGGGCTTATGGGGATTCCTATTCCAAAAGAATTGGGTGGTGCTGGAATGGATATGGTTGCCTATGCCGCTGCAGTAATGGAACTAGCTAAAGCGGATGCTTCGGTGGCCATTACCATGGCAGCACATACATCATTAGGTACTATTCCCATTTTGATTGCTGGAACAGAGGAGCAAAAGAAAAAATACGTTCCATCATTGGCCTCAGGCCAAATGATTGGCGCCTTTGGCTTGACAGAACAGGAAGCAGGCAGTGACGCTGGTGCTACCAAAACAACTGCAATAAAAAATGGTAGTGGATACACTATTAACGGTGGAAAAATGTTCATTACCAATGCAGGAGAAGCTGGCCTAATTAACATTACATCACGTATTATAGAAGCAGGTGAAAATAGAGGTATTGGCGCCTTTATTGTCCCAACAGATACCGCAGGTTTAAAACTTTCTGCCAAAGAAAAGAAAATGGGATGGCGGGCAAGTGATACACGTCAATTATTTTTTGAAGATATGTATGTACCTGCTGAGAATATGCTTGGAACACCAGGAAAAGGATTTAAAACATTTTTAAAAACATTAACAGGTGGCCGAATTTCAATCGCAGCGCTTTCTGTAGGAACGGCGATCGGCGCTTACGAACGTGCCTTAAAGTATGCAACTGAACGAAAGGCATTTGGGAAAGAAATACATGAATTTCAGGCAGTAAGTTTTAAATTAGCAGATATGGCTACTGAAATTGAAGCGGCGAAATTACTCACTTTTCACGCTGCATGGATGAAAGACCAGGGTATGAATATCATCAAAGAGGCGGCAATGGCAAAATTATTTGCAAGTGAAACAGCAATGCGAACAACTACCGAGGCAATTCAAATTCTCGGAGGTTATGGATATGTGAAAGAGTATGATGTTGAACGTTACTTTCGTGATGCAAAAATCTTGGAAATTGGCGAAGGGACCAGTGAAATCCAGCGGATCATCATTGCAAAGAATATTCTTAATGCTGTGAAAGGATTATAATGGTCCGCATCCCCAATAAACCTTCNTTTTACCAACAGGTTTTAAGTATTNTAAATTATTATTGGCGGCAAATATCCATTTTATTGCTGGTAATNGGTATNTTATCTTTTTTCTTNCCCCGTGGGAAAACACTGCTCTATTCCTACCAANTNAATGATGTGGCCCAAGAAGAAGTGGTCGCTCCATTTAATTTTCCAATTCTAAAGACAGANNATGAACTTCAATCTGATCTGAATATTGCAATCAAATCAGAACCATTTCTATTTCTCCGATCTCAAGATGTTGTGGATNGTCAAGTAGCAGAAATCGATGATTTTTTTACACTAGTAAAAGCAATTCAAGCTGGCAATAATAAATTATCCGATTCAAAAGATTCTCTATATCGTAACCGTTTTTCGGATCAATTTGATGCTGCAAGGATTTCTGTCCAATCTGATAGTGCATCCTTGGCGATCTTAATGGAAAGAATACGTGAGGAATTTGCTGTTGCAACCAATGATGAAAAGTGGGATAATATTTTTTCTTCAAAGCCAGATGAACCATCAATTATTGATTTAGATAAACTCAAGAATGATATTATCCAGATTTCTCGTAATAGATGGACTGAAGGGATTTATGATATTGAATTAACAGAAATCACCAGTAACAAAGTGGCCATAAATATCGGGGATAATGAAGCCCCAACCTTAAATGATCCCGATACTTATAATGATTTACAGAATGCATGGACCAAAGCCAGAGTAGAAGTAACAAATNTATTTCCTGAAGAACAGGATATTCGCCGAGAACTGGNGTATTCACTNGTTGTNGAATTCATGAAGCCTAATTTGATTTTTGAAAGGGAAACTACGGAGAGGAGACAGCAGGCGCGCCAGGATAGAGTCCCAAGAAATAAAGGTATAATTCTAAAAAATGAAAGAATTGTTGACGCAAATACGCGAATNACCNATGATGATCTTCAAAAACTNCATTCTCTTTCTGTTGCTATAGACACCAAGGCTGTAGAAGAGGAGCGCCTTACTATTGCCATGGCTTACCTNGGTCGNATCCTTGTTATTGGAATTATTATTTCATTTTTCTTTACCTTTTTATTGACCTACAGGACACCCATATTTAAAGATTGGAAAATGGTATTGCTGATTGGACTTATTATTATTATTGAAGTTGGACTTGCTTTTCTTTTTACACAAAAATTNGATTTNTCTGAATATTTNATTCCGATCACNGTTGCCGCNATGGTGCTGACTATTATGTTTGACGCACGTATCGGATTNATGGGTATTACATCCATTATTNTGNTGGTGGGAATCCTGATNGGTAATAATGTAGAATTCATNGTTACATCNATGTTTACATCCTCTGTAGGAATTTATGCTGTTCGTCAACTTCGTAGGAGAAGTGAGCTATTCACCGCCATTTTTGCATTGATAGTCAGCAGNGCTATAGTTATAGNGAGTCANGGATTATTTAAGGGCTATACTTGGACTATGATGGGNTATGATATGATAAACCTGTCCGTAGTNGCTGTGCTTTCTCCTATTGTGACATATGGTTTGATTGGCCTTTTGGAAGTATCCTTTGGTATTACCACTAATTTAACCTTGATTGAATTGCTGGATTTTCAACATCCGCTCTTAAANCGGCTTCAGCACGAAGCAAATGGNACCTTTAATCATAGTATTGTGGTTGGGAATTTAGCTGAGGCATGNGCTGANNCGATTGGAGCCAATTCANTGCTCTGTCGTGTNGGTGCCTATTATCATGANCTGGGNAAAATGGTGCGGCCTGAATATTTTATTGAAAACCAATATACAGGTGAAAATAAGCATGATACACTGACACCGGTTATGAGTGCCAAGATTATCAAAAACCANGTAACAGAAGGATTAAACCTTGCACATGAATATGGCTTACCCCACATCGTCAGTGATTTTATTCCCATGCATCATGGTACTACTCGCGTAGAATATTTCTATCNNAAGGCAAAAGAAGATGGTAAAGTGGACGAAAAGCAATTCCAATATCCAGGTCCCAAACCTAATACAAAAGAAACAGGCATTTTAATGATATGTGAAGCAGTAGAAGCGGCTGTTCGATCGATAAAAGACCCAGATATTTTAAAAATTGAAGATATGATTGATAAAATTATTGATATGCGTCTTTCTGCGGGTCAACTTTCAGAATGCCCATTGACGATGGCTGAATTAACACGTATCAAGGGCANAGTGGATGGTACCACTGGGTTGCTTCCCGTTTTGCGGGGAATTTATCATATTCGAATTGAATATCCGGATGGTGAAAAAAATGAGGTCTCCAAAAAGGTTGTTCAAGCGTGATTTCAATCCAGGTTGAGTCGGATCCTGATCTGGATGGACCACAGAAATCAACAGTGGATTCAATTATAAAACATGTCTTGGAATCAGAAGGTGTTCAAAAAGGNAAAATCACCCTGATTTTTGGTTCCGATGAACTATTGAGTGATCTGAAAAAAAAATACTTTAATAAAAATCATTTAACCGATGTAATNGCNTTCCGCCTCAATGAANATGATGAAACNGATTTGGAAGGCGAGATTTATATCAGTTTACCTAGATCCGTTGAAAATGCAGCAAAATTTAATGAACCGTTTGATCGGGAATTGGGCCGCCTTCTCGTACATGGAGGATTGCACCTCATGGGTTATAAAGATGAATCAAAGAATGATAAAAAAACTATGACTGAAAAAGAAAATAAATATTTAGATCAANTTGANTGGNAATCACTTTATGACTGATGCNGGAACTAAGTTTGAAGAACTAATTGATATTGTCCAACAATTAAGAGCACCGGATGGCTGTCCCTGGGATNGGGAACAGACCAATCAATCNTTACTTCCTTATTTTATTGAGGAGGTTTATGAAGTTATTGAAAGTGTTGATGAAAAAAACTGGGTCACAGTGAAAGAAGAATTGGGAGATATTATGCTGCACGTTGTGTTTCAGGCGGCGATTGCAGAAGATGATGGTAAGTTCAATTTAGAAGAATCATTAAATACTGTAAATGAAAAATTGGTCAAACGCCACCCTCACGTGTTTGGCAATGAAAATGTGGATGCGGCATTTCACGCCAAACAGAATTGGGAAGCAGCCAAACATAAGGAAAAAAATAGAAAATCCCGTTTAGAAGGCGTACCTATAACATTGCCAGCTTTGATCAGAGCCCAGCGACTTCANCAAAAGGCCAGTTATGTTGGGTTTGANTGGGATAAAGTGGAAAAAGTATGGGACAAGGTTCACGAAGAAATTATGGAATTAAAAGAAGCTCAGTCAAAAAATATGAAGGATCATATTGAAGAAGAGATCGGTGATGTATTGTTTGCTNTTGTGAATTTGGCCCGCTTTCTAGATATTNCAGCTGANGATGCTCTNCGCAGAACCAATAAGAAATTTACCAGCCGGTTTGCTAAAGTTGAGGAAATATTAGAAAAAAAAGGAAAAAAGNTAGAAGAATCAACATTAGAGGAAATGGATNAAATTTGGAATGCAGTAAAAAAGTGAAGTANATAGAAGGATATCAATGATAAAAACCCCGTATTAATCGGGGTTTTTTGTTTATGGNAATTACTTCCCGGTCAGTGTAAGTACAATGCTGCGACTACTACCGTGATTTCGGTGTTCGCATAAATAGATTCCCTGCCAGGTGCCCAAGTTTAGTGTGCCATTTGTAATGGGAATCGTGACTGATGATCCCAGAATCGAAGATTTCAAATGAGCAGGCATATCATCTGGTCCTTCAATAGTGTGTTTGTAATAAGGTGCGTTCTCAGGCACAATTTGGTTAAAGTGTGATTCAAAATCATCACGTACCGTTGGATCAGCATCTTCATTTATGGTTAATGAAGCGGAGGTGTGTTTGATAAATATCTCCATAGTACCAATTGAAATATCACCGATTTCTTGAATNTTCTGAAGAATTTCATTCGTAATAAGATGAAACCCCCTCGGTCTTGGATTTAATGAGATTTCTTTTTGTATCCACATAACTAAATTTATGCGCTAGTTATGTTTTCCGTTCTTTTTTACGGGCTGCAGGGAAGAGAATATTATTTAGGATAAGTCGATAGCCAGGAGAATTGCGATGCANTGAAAGGTCGGTTTGAGGATCCCCGACGAAATGCTGATAGTCCTCNGGATCATGCCCGCCTAAAAAGGTAAATGTTCCCNGCCCATGATTACCATGCAAGTATTTNACTTGAGGCGTAGTTGGATCTTCTCCCATTACCAGCACGTGTTTCTTNATCTTTTCGCGGTNGAATCCTGTTGTTTGGCCCATGAATCCTTTTACCACTGGAACATGGTTTTGGGTTAGCATNGTAGGTACTGGATCATATTTAGCAGAAAACTCAAATAAAGTGAAATAATCTGCTTCTGCACCCCGAACAACAGGATTATCACTGGGAGGATAATCAATATTAGAATATTCATAAACCATTGGATCGGTGATAATATTAAAATTTTTAAATGCCATTGAATTATTATAATCTATTTTCTGTTGGATATTTTTTTCAATAGGTGTTCCATCAAAAACAGAATGGGCNACATCTATATTTAAAACCGCCAATGCAATATCAAAAGAATCGGTAGCAGAACACATGGCAAAAAGAAAACCGCCATTCATCACATAGTTTTTAATCATTTCGGCTAAGGCCTTCTTCTGAGCATGAACAGAATTGAATCCTAAATTTTGAGCCATNGCTTCAAATTGCTGTTTTTGTTCAATATACCATGNGGCTGTATGGTAATTCCGGTAGAATTTNCCGTACTGTCCAGTAAAGTCTTCGTGGTGCAGATGGAGCCAATCATACCGGTTCAAGGCACCGTTGAATACATCCTCATCCCAAAGTGTTTCGTAGGGAATTTCNGCATAAGTNAGCGCTAGNGTTACAGCATCATCCCAAGGTTGCTTGTTGGGCGGNGTATAAATGGCAATTTTCGGNCTTTTTTCTAATANAACTATATCCATGTTATTGACTTCGACTTCATTGTATATGNCTAAAGTCTGTTCTGTGTTGATAATTTCATAAGAAACGCCACGCACACGGCATTCCTGCTCTATATCTGGATAACGATCTATCATGAATGATCCACCGCGGTAATTCAAAATCCATTCTACATTAATATCTTCATTCAGAATCCAAAAAGCGGTACCATACGCTTTCAAATGGTCTTTTTGAATCTGATCCATTGGAATGAGGATTTTCTGGCCCAATCCAGTTTGAATTAAGACAATAATAGATATGAAAAGACGCTTCAACTAACTTTCCTGAAGTTTGGACAGTTTACGAATATGGAATCGAACTGGCTCAACCAGTAAAGAATTTTGACANTCAGATAAAATACGGTGATAAAGTTTCAACGCATTTTNCTGNTTNCCCAATAACCGTTCTTCGATTTCTCCAGCTAGAGCAAGTCCTCGATCTTTTANATGTGAATTTTCGATGGANAAGGCCGTTAGGAGTGCTTGCTCAAATTGATCAGATTCTAATAATAGCAATGCCAACCTTAGTGTGGATAAAGGNGTGATTAATGCTTCNGGATGNTNTTGGCGNATATAATCTAACATTTCAATTGCTTCTAAAATTTTATACTGGCGAATCAATGCTTCAGCCTGGAAAAAAGATTCAAATGCCAAGCGGTCGTCNCGNGTNCCATCAAAATAATAATTGACCAATAAATCNTGCATTTCCATTAAGTCATTAAAAAAGAGGTTGCTTGGTTCCAATACCAATATNACAGAATCAAGGAATGCCAGAGGCTTATCAATTTCCCGGTTGAATAATAAACTGTTAAGATACCGGATCGTATATTCATTAACTNTTGCATTCTNATTCCCTGGTAAAGATTCCTGGTCAAAATAATTCTTGGCTTCAGTATAATGCCCNGTAGATAATAAAAGGTCACCTATTCGTATTCTTATCTTTTTCTCCAGGTCAAAATGGGGNTGNGCCTTTAATGCTGCTTCATAAGATATTCTTGCACCATGCATATCTTGCATTAAGAAAGCTTGAATTTCTCCTAAGCGAAAATGAACCGTTGCAGTTGTATTAGATTTTGGGAGTAAAGCTAAAATAGATTGATAATGCTCGATCGTATTTGCAAGGGGGTCATCAGCTATGTTGGGAATTTTTACAAATTGGTGATGGAAAAAGTCATTTTCTGGAAACCATTTTACAAATTGCAGTTCAGTTTTGTTCTGAACAATTTGTTCNTCGTAAGCCTGCCCTAATCCCAATAAAACGTCGCCAACAATTNTTGGATCGGTTTCCTCCATATTTTCTAAAAGGTGATGGTAAGAACGAACAGATAATTCATACTGTTTTTCTTCTCTCAGATTTGCAGAAAACTCTAACCACCGCCTTATATCATCAGAATTGATTACTCCAATTTCTATATGNTGAAGTAATGCATTTTCGAAATNCCCAGTTTTATAATAAAATCCTGCTAATATTAATTGGACATCTGGATTTTTTTCAGATTCCATCCTTAAAGTAGAATCAATTAATGTATGGGAAGTGGTATCATCGCTCATGATTAAAATGCGATCAGTAGTATACCTTAAATATTGTTTTTGGTAGCGGATAAGGGTTAGATATTCTCTTAAAGATCGATCATAGGTCTGACGAGATTGATAGTAATTGGCTAAATCAATTGCAAAAAGATGAGGTTCATCGAAGCGCTCTCTGCCTTCTTGTGCAAGAGATTCCATCGCATTGGTCTGACCAAATCGAACATANGAATGGAACAATAGCCGATAGGTGGTTTGATTTGTCAATTTAGTTTTTCTGAATTGGTTCCAGATTTCCATCGCTTTTTCATCATCCTGATTTCGGTAATNAAATTCTCCCAGGATCAATTCCGACTGCAAATCCTCNGGATGATATTTCAACCAATTTTCTATAATCGGGATTGCCGATTCTGAATCTCCGGTTCTAGTATAAATATTTCTCAACTGTAAATAGGCTCGTTGATGGTTTGGATCACCGGTAAGAATTTGATAATAAATTTTTATAGCTCTATCCAAATCACCAGCTCGCTCTATTGCCATAGCTTGGACAAAAGCTGTCTCTCCTTCTGGAAGTACTTCAGTTTGGGCGTANAATTGCCCAATAATTAATANGGNCCAGAAATACCTCAAGGGTAAATACCTTCAATTTCTGAAGTTTTAGTACTGTCAGGAAGAATAATAGATTCTGCTTCACTAAGGGCATTAAAATATCGGCGTATCATATTTTTATAATCGCGAGAATATCCCAATTTTAATGCATCATTCATGGCATTCATGATCAACGATTGCCTTTGCCCAAGATCTTGGGGNAGTCCGGAAGGTCCCGTATAAAATACCTCGCCAGNAGTTTGTGATTTACGTTNTTCTTCAAATCCTCTTTGCGTCATTGATTTCTGGCTATCTAGCATACGGGANAAAATCCGCTGCTGGCGGTCAGATGTCTGACGTGTGAATCGTTTTNGTTCTAAATCCCGAATGACTTCATCCATTTCATTTGCAATNCCAGATANATCTCCTAGCCCTTGATTGCCAGCCTGTTTCATTTNATCCATCATTTGCTTTAAAGATTTTTGCACTCCTCTCTGTTGAGCCAACATCTGTTGCATCAGTGCTTCTCTCATGGCAGCAGCCATTTGGCCCAGAGCTAATTGCATGCCCTGACCATTTAAGTTTTGCTGGTCCCTGGTCATTTCTTCCATACGCTTTAAAAATTCTTCATATCCNCTAGCAGANCCACTTTCCTGCATTTGCTGTATCGTCTGAATTATAGTTTTTGCTCCTTCATTCAAAGCAAGCATGGCCTGGTTTTGGTTACCCAACGAACCGCTACCGTTTCTTTCAGCCAATTTTCCTTTAGATGCATTCATTTGAGCAAATGACATACCTAATTTTTGGCCCATTTCCGGAGAAACTAGAAAAGTTTCTCGAGATAGTTCCATTGTATTTGCCATGGTTTGAGTCAGCTGATCTTGAAGCATTTGCTGTTGACCAGCTAACTTGCCTAAACGGGGTGAATTTCTAGGAATATCAGTCGTCTCATTTTTGAGAGATTCTTGCGCCTTGGACAACGTGAGAACATCACGTAAAATGGTCCTGAATTTATGCGCCATATCTCTTGTCGTTTTACTTTGAAAATCGGATAATATATCTTCCATCGAATTATTCAGAGCTTCTAAGGATTGAAGTCCTGCGTAGCTTTCATCCATGGCCGCGTAAGGNTCCTCGCGATCTAGGCTTTTTATAGCATCTTTTAGATGAGTATTGGATGCTGTGGCATCTTCCGAATCGGATAAATCTTCTAAACTTTTGGCAGTTTCTCGACTAAAATTTTTCACATCTCTAGACGCAGATTCCATCGTTTCCCTGATCTGATCCAACTCTTTTTGGCTCATTTTTTCTTCAAGACTCAAGCGCTTAAAAACAGACGGATCAGTTTGTGGTGTAGTATGTCGGATTTGTTGATCAATATTATCCTGATTCTCAACTAATTGCCGGATGCGTTTTCGCAGTTCATCTACTTGTTGTTCAGCTTTAACCCTTTTAAATATATCTAGAAACCGATCCAATTCCTTCTCAACCTGATCTAAGTTGTTGGATAATTTATCTAATGCAGCTAATAAATCTTTTGTATTCAATTTTTCAAGGGCTTCGTTCATCCAGTCCATATTTTTTAACATTTCGGGAGGAAATATCTCTTCAATTAATTGTTGTAAATCTTGGAATTTTTTCATCAAATCATCGGAAAATAATTGATGTTTTTCACTACTGTTATTTAGTTCATCCAATTGATCAGTCAACGTTTCAAAATCAGTCAATTTTTCTTTCACATCTTCCATGGTTTCCTTCAGAGCTTGCTGATCTTTCCATTCCGGTTTATCCGTTTTGAGTAGATTTAATTCAACTTTTTTTAATTGCTTATGCAGTTTCTCAATTTCTTCCAACTCTAGTTCAACCATGTCCACAATGTCTTCTTCTTTTTCATTAAATGAATGAAATAAGTCATTCAAAGATGGTACGCGTGCAATAAAAGTTCCTGATAAGGATTTTTTTGGTCCAGTGATCACATCATTGTCATATAATTCAAAATGATAATGAATTTCATCCTCTGGCATAAGTCCAAGTTGTCTCAAATCCCAAGTTGTATTGATATCCTGCATAGATTGATTCTGATCTTTTATGGGCAGACTGAACATTGATATAAATGGTTCTACTTGAATGTAGCTTGGACGTTGAATTTCATAGGCCAACTGCAGATTGGAAAACCCGAAATCATCTTCAATCGTCATCATAATTTCAATAGATTGATCTCCGCCCAATTCAACAATCGGAGGTGGCTGAATGATTGTCATATCAGGGGATATATCATGAATCATTTGAATTCGAAAAGGAATAGGGTTACGATTCGTTATTCCTCGATCATCTGTTAAGTGGATAGAAAAATCCCCGTCATTTTGAACGATAAAATCGTAGTTTGCACTATTACGCTTGACCTCCATGTTCTTTAATTCTCCATTCAAGATCATTTCAGCTGTGGCTAGATTCTGATTTGCATTGAGATGAACAGAAATCCTAGCGCCTTTTAATGCCTGAATTTCTGCTTGATTTGCTTTTTGAATTTGCGGAGTTAATCCTGTGTATGAAGGTGAGATTATTGTTACAGTAAAATCTTCAATTGTCGGCCTGTCCGTGACAGAAATAGAATAACGTTTAGATGAAATTTCACTCCAGGGCTGCCAGAATTTTGTGGAAGGAATAAATGCACGGTAACGGTAATTCTGGAAGACTTCTTTTAATTCAGCGCTTAATACATTGTTTTCCTGAGATGGAAAAACAGTTTTCAAGATAACAGAATCCCGGCCCTGTTCAAAAGCAATTGGTTTAAATTCAATAAAAACCGAATCGGGCCTTTCCCCCAACGCAGAAAAAGAGACGGTAACATTTTCCCCGCCAAGTACATGCATGTGGCGGGAAGTTCCTTTTAACAAAAACGGTTTTGGGGGTACAAATTCAGTTTTTGGATGAGACCAGCGATAGAGAGATGAGACCGAATGCCTCCATGTAATAGCAAGTAGAAAAATTGTTATGGTCAATCCAATCAGTGTGACCTGTTTCCAGATCTCGATCCGATGCAAAGGAAATAATTTTGATAAATCCAATTTTGCTAGTTTCTTGCTTGTTTGTTTTAAAAATGCATTGCTCAATTCCTTAGAAGAAGATCCTTGCGCGGACTCTTCAATTTGTAGTGCATTGATAAGCGTATCGTCTTTCGGAAACGTGTATTTGCCAGCATTTTTTGCTAAATAGGACCAGCGATAACGTTGCAACGTATTATTGCGAATCTTTTGGCCGGTGATGATTAACCAGCTAACACCGATAAGAGTAATCCCAAGGACCAATGCCCATACAGTAAATCGAACATAACTGGAAAAATAAAATACACTTTCAAGTATCAGGCCAAGAACAAATAATGTCAATACAATAGAGTAAATTATCCAACCTGCTACTTTTATATCATATAGGATGACTTCCCGACGGATTTCTTTTAGGTAATCTAGAATAGATTTCATTGTGTCAGTGCGAACCAAACGATGTTTACACCCATTTTTAATGCCGCTTCTCGTATCTCCGGGGGATTATTATGTACTTCAATATCCTCCCAGCCATCTCCTAAATCGGATTCATAGGAATAAAAGGTGATTAGTCTTTTTCCATCAAATAACCCCAACCCTTTTGGTGGTTTTCCATCGTGTTCATGGACTTTAGGTAGTCCATTTGGGAAATCATAAAATACATGATAGATGTTATGATCAAATGGAATTTCTACCCATTCCTTTTCAGGGAAAATGCGCTTCATCTCTCGCCGAAATGATGCATCCATTCCATAATTATCATCTGCATGAAGAAAGCCGCCTTTCAATAAATAATCCCTGAGCACAATAATTTCATCTTCATTAAAGCGAATATTCCCATGACCGGTTATATATAGAAATGAATGGCTAAAAAGTTCTGGATCGGTCAATTTAATACGATATTCGCTAGGCTCAACGATAATGGAAGTTTTTTCTGAAATAAATTCAAGCAAGTTAGGGAGACTACTGGGGTCGCCATACCAATCGCCGCCGCCCCCATAATGAATACGGGCTATCGTAAATGCCTGTGCAGGAAGCAATGTGGAAAAAGCGAGTATTTTCATTACATTTCTTATTGATTTCAAATGATACATTTTCTATTTATAAATACTGTTTATGGAGATAGTTCCCCGTTTAATTATAATCAAGGAAATTACTTCAAATCGCTTTAGGATAAATAGATTCTTTAGTTGATGGACGCCTTGCTACAAGTATTGAAATTCACCTATTTTGGCTAGTTGTGATACGAAAATCAATCCTTATCATCCTTTATATAGCTGTGAATGTTTCTACTGCTCAAGAAACCATTGTTCAGGATACAACAAAATCACTCCTATTCAGGTTGTTTCCAATAGAGGAAGGAATGAGCGGTGATAATGAAAAAGGTTATGCGTGGGATCGTATCTTCAGACGTAGAGAATTTCACAACCCCGTTAATTTTATTCCTATGGAGCTGCGTTATGGATTTGGATATAATGCAGGGGGAGGTTTTTTAGGATTAGGAGATCTCAAGAGCAGTTGGATGTCTTATGAATCAGATGTGCCTGATTTTGGTGGTGGAGGATTTAGTTCGCGACTTAGCCAGCAATTTGATTTGGACATATTAAAAACAAACCTGGCTTATTATTGGTTTGGAAACAGCTGGCTTGATATGCATACCGGTATCAATCTTCGATATTCTGACCTTTTATTTCCGGCTGATATACCAGATGACTGGATTATTTCTAAATCTTCCTGGATCGCAAATACACAATTTTCTGGTAAAATGTTTGAGGTTGCATGGAGTCAATCCCTCATGCTACAGTGGTTTGAAAGTTGGTATACAACTTATCGTTATACTTATGGGATTGCATTTTCTGAATTTTACTCTGCTAAAGATTCTCCAACGGGATATGGACCATCCCAATCATTTACGATGGGTGCGCGAATTATCGTTGATCCTGGGTTAACAAATAGATTTGCTGTCGGTGTTGATTTAAAATATACACACACCAATATTAATAAGATTAAAGATTCGAAGGATTTAACGCCTATTAACAATTTCACAATCCAAACTGCTGGAATTTATGCCACAGCATCTGTTTTCTTCGGTGGCAGGAAAACAAAAGGAGA
>PBBH01000026.1 GCA_002716525.1 Fidelibacterota bacterium
ACCATAACTGCAATAAACATAAAATTGCCAATCGCACCTGCCATCGATGCCAAGGAACCTACAACAATATTGATACCTTCAGAGAGTTTACCTGCCATGTCAGTGTCAGAAGACTGCATNTTTTGNANAAAATCAGGCATAGCTGAGGTAAATTTTTCACCTAACGCTTTGAATTCCTGNGTTAATGTATCCTTATCGATCCGACTAGAAAATTCTACNGCCTGCTGAGACATCTGGGAAATAAAACTNCCAANAAAGGTTCCAANGCCACCTAGGATAACAACAACGACNGCCAATACTGATAATCCNCGATTATNGATCTTTCTTTCAAGCGCATCAACACTNGCAAGTAGNACGGTGGTNAACAGAAAGGCAAANACTACCATTAAGACAACTTGAGATATATAAGGCCAAATAATCGACAGAAACCATACGGCAATTAGTCCAATGATNATCCTGTAAATTAGCTGAAAATAATTTTTTTCTTGGGTCACAATAATTAGGTTATTCTGATTTTACAGTCTGAGATTTAATGAGCAGGCTGTTGGTGCTTCGTAGTCGTTCACCTAAAACACCGCCAAGGTTAAATAGAATTTTTTGGCCAAGTACAGGATTTCGCCCTTGAAGNGTCATAAGATCCTGAGTAAAAAAACCNAGTAGCGCAGAATCTTCTGTGGCAATTGCATTNGCTGACCGGGGTTCATCGTCAAAAAGGGCTAATTCACCAAAAAAATCTCCTTCTCCTAATTCGGCTAATATGTTTTCGTTTCCGGAGCGAGTACCAATTGTAATTTTTACCGATCCCGTCATGATTATATACATACCCTCACCAGGAGCACGGTTTTTAAATACAAATTGATCGATACTATACTTCCGTTTGTGGATCAGTTTTTCCAGTTCTTGGAAATCCTTATCAGAAAAATCTTTGAATATGGGTACTTGTTTCAGGGTTAGCACAGTTTCGCTTTCTTTACGATTCCAACCTTTAAAAATATTTTCCCATTTAGCGCTTTTCAAATCAAACTCCTTATTATTGGAACTTGGATTATAGATACAGGATGATAAAAGGTCCAAGTAAAGAGAATATGACAATGAAATTGACCTGTCTTTCAAACAAGGAGTACCTTTAGGGATTATGCTGCGACAAATTATCAGTGTTTTATTCATCTTTTCTGTATCCATCAATTGGGCACAGAAAACATCCCAGGATTACGAACAGGAATTGAAAGCGCAAAGCAATTCTATACAATCTTTGAGGGATGAAATTGAAGCAACAAAAAAACGAATTCAATCTGAAAATAGGAAAGAAAAATCTTCTGCACGCCGCGTTAATAATCTTTCAGAAGAAATATCCCTTTTACAAAGATTATTGAAGGAAATTGATAAGGAAGAGAAGCTTCTTATTGCAGATGTTANACGGATAGGGGGGAAAATTGCAAAAAGTGAAATTGAACTAGATTCACTAAGGATACGTTATACCAGNAGATTAACAAAAATATATAAAAAGGGTCAACTTTCTAATCTAGAGAGAATTTTCAGTTCCACTTCTTGGCGACAAACCATTTACCGTGCAAAATATTTAAAAATCATTTCCGGATTAGATCAAAAAACANATNATACNATACGATCTTTATTAGTTGAAATTGGGAAACAAAAATTGAATTTAGAAACAGCTTTGCGTAAGAAACGACGTCTCAAAAGAGACCGTGAAGTAACCCTGGCTGAAGTACGTAATAAAAAAAGAAAAGAACAACGTGAATTGACTAGAATTCGCCAGAGTCAAAANGAACTGANAACATTTCTAAGTGAAAANGAGGAAGGCGTACAACAGCTAGAATCAATTATTGCCAAAATTCGGGAGGATTTTGCACGCTTCGGAAGAGAAGATCGAATTCGAAGACAGCAAATGGCTCTAAAAGCAAAAGAATTTCCGAAATTAAAGGGACAACTGGCCTGGCCAGCTGAAGGTCGAGTGATAACAAAGTTTGGGCGCCAGTGGAACCCGAAATTGAAAACGACTACAGAAAACCCTGGAATTGATATAAAAGGAAAACCAGGATCTGAAGTACGTACTGTTTTGGGTGGTATTGTGACTACAATTACTTTTATTCGCGGATATGGTACTACTATAATTATCGATCATGGAAATGGATTTTATACCGTTTACAGTCATGTGACAAACTTAGAAACAAATGAAGATAGTGAAGTGCGGGGAGGTGACGTAATTGCCTACATGGGTGATTCCGGATCAATCAATGGTTCCCAGCTCCATTTTGAAGTATGGGGACAGGGGAAAAAACTTAATCCCGAAAATTGGCTGTTGAAAAAATGATTATTAATGACTTTCAACCAATGATTTGGGATCGTCTCCTCCGCGCCAAATCCAATAACCGGATTGGGAGTGCTTATTTATTTAGTGGGCCAAAGGGATGTGGAAAAGAATGGGGGGCTATTGAATTTNCAAAATTATTGAATTGTGAAAATATNGGAGAAATATCCTGCAATCATTGTTCTTCTTGCGCACAATTTTTAAAACTTCAGCATCCAAACCTGNAATTAATTGTTCCTCTACCAAGNAGTCAGAAATCAGATCAAAGCTCTAATCCCTTGAATGCATTAAAAAAAGAAGATCTGGAATATTTACGTCATGCAATTGCTGGTAAAGGGATGGATCCATTTTTGAAAATTCGTGTTCCGAATGCCCGAAGAATCACCATTAATTCTATTCGAGATTTACGCCGGACAATCTATCTCAAGTCGCAAACAACAGGGAAAAAANTTGTGTTGATTTTTGATGCCCACCTCTTGTCAGAAGGCATGGGTGAATCTGCCAATGCACTTCTAAAGATATTGGAAGAACCGCCAAATAACACAACCCTTATATTAGTAACCGATAAAAAATCAGCCTTATTCTCTACTATAATTAGTCGTTGTCAGCCTATTAATTTTCCTGCTTTAAGCTTGGATCAAACCCGATTGATTTTAGAAAATAATGGCATTAATAATGCACAAGCAATTCAAATTGCTATGGTGGTAAAAGGTGATATCCATTTGGCTCGGGAAATTGCTGACCAGTCCAGAGGNGAAATTATAAATGAAGCAGAAGCATTGGTCAATTTGATGATATGTGTTGATGAAAAAGGATGGCGAGAGTTTATCGATAGCAATGCAATGCTGGCCTCACGTAAAACGGAAGAATTCAAATTCAAGATTTATCTGCTTCAACTCTGGTTCTATCAAGCCTATAGTTTAAGAACAGGCGANACNACGAATAATATCCTGCCGGGNATGGCTGAANCATTACAAAAATTTAATGAGACTTTTCCCCAAGCTGACTTAGCCGGAATCAATAAATTATTGGAAAAAACTACGGAATCATTAATGCGAAATTTGTATNCACCATTAACCTTAATTAATCTATTAATTTCTGTTCAGGAACTTTTAAAAGGCAAAATCCCAATATCTGTATTATGAAAACTTTTTATCTCACCACACCCATTTATTATGTAAACGATAAGCCTCATATTGGCCACGCATATACAACAATTCTGGCTGATGTATTAACGCGCTTTCACCGTAATTCAGGAGAGGATGTTTTCTTTTTGACTGGTCTTGATGAGCACGGCCAAAAAGTGCAACAAGCNGCTGAAAAACATGGTGTGGATCCNCAAAAGCACTGTAATGAGATGGCGCCCAGATTTCTCAAATTATGGGAAAACCTACATATTCANAATGATGATTTTATTCGTACNACTGAAAAACGCCATGTAGATGTNGTGCAGCATATTCTTCAGAAAGTTTATGATAAAGGGGATATTTATGAGGATGAATACGAAGGNCTTTACTCTGTGTCGGAAGAGAGATTTATCACNAAAAAAGAAGCAGACTCCGGTGAATTTCGAGATATCAAAGAGCTGAAAGAAAAAAATTATTTTTTTAAGATGTCCAATTATCAGCAGGCTTTAATTGATCACATTAAGAATAATTCCGATTTTATTCAGCCNAAGCACAGGAANAATGAGGTGCTTGGATTTTTAAAGCAACCCCTGGAAGATCTCTGTATTTCNCGCCCGAAATCCAGATTAGGTTGGGGTATAGAATTACCCTTTGATTCAGACTATGTAACTTATGTTTGGTTTGATGCACTGATTAATTATATCACTGCACCGGGTTACAATGTGAATGAAGAGAATTTTAACAAATATTGGCCCGCTAATTATCATCTTATTGGTAAAGATATTCTTACCACACATTCGGTTTATTGGCCAACCATGCTGATGTCAGCGAATATACCATTGCCTCAAGCTATTTTTGCCCATGGGTGGTGGCTTATTGGCGAATCCAAAATGAGTAAATCATTGGGGAATGTTGTGGATCCGCTGGGGCTGATTGAAGAATATGGAGTTGATCCCGTACGTTATTATCTCATGCGGGAAATGGTGTTGGGCCAGGATGCTAGTTTTACCATAGAATCTTTTATTAAACGCTATAACAGCGATCTGGCCAATGATTTTGGTAATTTACTCAGCCGTATTTCAAATTTGTTGAAAAAGTTTTTTGATAGCAGAATTCCCCAGGATGAAGATGATTCTGCTGAAGGATTAGATGTGAAATCAAAAGCAGTAGAAACGGTAGCAATTGTCCGGGAAAAAATAGAGGTTATGCGTGTTAATGAGGCCATTGAGATAATACTTCAGTTTGTACGTAGCATCAATAAATATATAGAAACAAAAGCTCCATGGAAACTGGCAAAAGAGGAACCGGAAATAGCAGGAAAAGTATTATTTACAGCGGCCGAAGCACTACGTGTGAGTGCTATCCTTTTATCACCTATTATGCCAAATCGGACCCAGACAGTTTTGGAAACGCTAGGGGCGACAGAATCTGGTTTGGATTGGGGAGGTTTAACATCTGGTATTGAGATCAAACTTCACGATCCACTTTTCCCACGGATTAATATTAAAAAATTGGAAAACTCTGTTGAAAATCATGGGAAGAAAGAAGANCTGGAAAATGTCATCACTTTTGATGAATTCCAAAATGTAGAATTAAAAACAGCCAAAATTTTGAAAGCAGAAAAAGTNGANGGGGCTGANAAACTCCTGAAACTTCAAATCAAAGTTGGTGATGAGCAACGCCAGATTGTATCCGGGATTGCCCAGTTTTATNCTCCGGAAGAATTGGTTGAGAAAATGATTGTGGTNGTCACCAACTTAAAACCTGCCACTATTTTTGGGATCGAATCTAATGGTATGCTTTTGGCAGCGAAAAATGGGAGAACTTTGACCCTCATGACTATCGACAGTGAAAAGGTCTCAAGCGGAATGCGGATCTATTGACACAAAACTTTCTATTCACTACCCATCTTATGATTTAATTTCTTTTCAATAACTTTCCATTACCTNTTTTTTGACNGCCATTGATCAACACATAATCAAATCCTGTGGCCAATACATGCGGTGATTCAAAGGTAGCATTGGCGCGTACTTTCTTGGGATCAAAGATAAGAATATCAGCTTTGTAGCCCTTTCGAAGAATTCCTCGATCTTTAATGCCTATCAGTTGGGCTGGTAGTGAGGTCATTTTTCGCACTGCTTCTTCTAATGTCAATAATGAATCATGAACTACAAATTTTTCAATCATTTTGGCGAANGANCCATATCCTCTGGGATGATACATTGTTGGCGATCCGTCTGAAGAAAGNATGACATAAGGGTCAGTGAGAAATCGATTTTGGAGATCTTTATCCATTGTAAAATAAGCTGCACTNGCNCCAGTAGGGCCAATATGATCCACCAACACTTCTTCAAATGGAATNNCCATTTCATCAGCAACCTGTTTTAAGGTTTTACCAATATATGGCTGTGTACCAAAAAGNGTAGCTGTNGGGCCATTTCGTTGGTTAACCTTTGTCTTGATATAATCAAGCAGGTCATTACGTCTGCTTTGGCGTACTGTTTCATAATGATTGGGTGCTAGGGCATATTCGGGGAATAGAATCCCGATTGTAGTATGACTAGCAAGATAAGGATAAACATCTGCGGATACTTTAAAAGATGACTCGTTTCTTTTTTTATTTAACAGATGAAGAATTTCTTCCGCACGANCACTTCCTTTTCCATAAACAACCTTNATATGGGAAACGTGAATATTGGCAAAGTTTCCCTGTCTGAATAATTCTGNTAAATCAGATTCCATGGTGGCGTCATTTTCAGTACGCATATGACTCATAATTATACCTCCATACTTTCCGACAGTTTTTGCTAATTCATCTAATTCATATTGACCCGCATAACGACCAGGTGTGTATTCTAATCCAGTNGTCAGGCCAAATGCGCCTGATTCCATTCTATCTTCAAGTAAATCCACCATTTGTTGTATTTTTACTTTTGACGGATTTTTTTTAAATCCAATGCCTGAAAGTTTCCGNATCGTTCCATGTCCNACGAAAAGCGCNATNTTCGGGCCTAATTCAAGCTTTTTGNTGCTATCGGTTANNTTGAATAATTCAGATATATTAGTACTGGAGCCATCCTGACCCAGNGCAATGGTTGTCACCCCCATGGCTGTAAAGTTTTGAAATTTTGGAGTTTTAAGTGGATTACCGTGCGAGTGAGGATCGATAAATCCAGGTGTTACAACTTTACCAGTAGCATCAATNACTTCTTTAGCGATTAGATTATGAGGAGCAGTGCCAATAAATGATATTGAGTCCTTTAAGATAAAAATATCAGNCCGCTCAGGAGGTTTACCTAATCCATCTAATACTATTCCATTTTGAATCCANACATCTACAACTTGGCTATTACTGTTGGGTCTTAAAGAAAATCCGAATATCNAAGCAATGTATATNATACAGAATAAGAGGAAAAAATTACGTTTCATTATTTTAATCGTGCTTCAGCGGCAATATATCCAAAAGATGACCATTGATTACCGTTAACNACCAAGCCAAATATTTCTTGAGCTTTTTGTTCATTACCGTTAATGGAATAATAATTACCCAAACCAAATGCAAAAGTTGCATTAGTAAGTGACGATCCGCTTCGGATTGTTTTTTCCATTTCAAGCGGTTCGTTTTTTCCTTGGTATAATTTTAGAATTTCATGATAAGTCATATTTTCAATAATGGCCATATCATCGGTAATTGAATTCAATAATTCTTGTGCATCTTTATCCCGACCAATGTGCCGATTAATGACATATAGCCAATTGGCAGCCGCCACGTAACTGTCCGGGTTTTTTGCCAGGATGAGACATTTTTTATAGGCCCATAGTGCCTGCCGATATTCCCCCTGTAGGTAATAAGCCAGGCCCAAGTGGTAATAAATATTCCCCTGTAGTGTACTTGTGGGGATATTTAAGGCATTGGGTAAACCGTCCGGTTCAACTTCATTAGGCTTCCCTCTTGTCAGTCGGGCGGCCTTTTTAAAATCTTTAATAGCAAGATTAAAGCAGCGAATTGAAATATACCTGTGCCCTCGATGACGGTAGAAGCGAGCATCTTTTGGATATTGATCAATTCCTTTAGTATAAATATCGATTGCATTCTTATAATGACCCAGGTAAGCGGTACGGCGACCTAGCCAGATTAGGTTATCAGCTGAAGGATTTTGAGTGTAGTTATTTTTTGCTTCATCCAGTTTTNCCTTGTAGACTGTAAATGCTTTGTCATTGATATGAACTTTTTGGATAATAGTATTACATGGATTTTGTCCTAGCAAAATACTGGAGTTAAAAAACAGAAATATGAAACACATAATCGCTTTGGTTCTATCTTTAATTCTTTTATGATTAAGGCTTATCTTCATATTCTAATTTACCTACGAAAATAAATAATAATGCTTACTGATACCCATTGTCATCTCTTTTACGATGATTTGAAAAATGATCTAAAAGGTGTATTGGACCGAGCCAATCAATTAGGTGTTACACGTTTTATATGTGTAGGGACCAATATCGAAGATTCTCGTGAATGTTTATCTATTGCAGAAGAGAATAAAAATATATTCTCGTCTATTGGTATTCATCCCCATGACGCAAAAGATGCCTTAGATGGGTATATAACTGACATTTATACATTAATGGAATACGAAAAAATGGTTGCCGTGGGGGAGATAGGGCTTGATTATTTCCGAAATATTTCCAACCATGATGTTCAGAAAAAAGTATTTCGGGAACAAATGAAAGTGGCCCGAGAACTGAAGCGTCCGATTATATTTCATAACCGTGAAGCCGACGAAGATCTAATTCAGATACTATCCGAATATCCGGATGTCATTGGTGTGGCTCATTGTTTTTCAAGTAATTTGGATACGGCTCGAGCCTTTTTAGATATGGGTTATTACATTTCATTTTCTGGAAATATCACATTTAAAAATAGTCACCTTCCATCAGTGGCGAAGGAAATCCCGATCAATCGCCTTTTGGTTGAAACCGATTCACCTTATTTAAGCCCTGTACCGCATCGAGGGAAACCGAATGAACCAGGTAGAACAAGATTTGTTGCAGAAAAGTTGGCAGATATCTATAATCTGTCCTTGGAAGACATTGCGCAACAGACTTCTAATAATGCTACGGAATTATTTCACTTACCCTAAAAAATCACCCTGTTTATAAAATGGCAAACAAAACACATCCGTTTCGGAAGAGGTGGGGACAGACTTTCCTCGCCGATACCAATCTTTTAGATCGTATTGTGCGGACGGTTGATCCACAAAAAGATGATTCCATTCTCGAAATTGGGCCTGGGGACGGTTCCCTCACAGAAAAAATATTTCCCCACGTAAAAGAGATGGCCGCCATTGAGATTGATCCCTTATTAATCAAACACTTATCGATTCGATCTGACCTGAAAGGATTGCACATTATTCATGGTGATGTCCTCATGCAGGTTATTGAAGAAATACCGATCCGTAACCCAGTTCGCGTTGTGGGTAATATTCCTTATAACATAACCTCGCCAATTATTTTTTGGCTAATTGAACAATTGGATTTCTGGGATGATGCTTACATCATGATGCAGAAAGAAGTCGGTCAAAGACTAACAGCAAAAATTGGGACCAAAGAATACAGCCGCCTTTCAGTTATGGTCGGTGTTTNTTTACATGTAGAAATGTGTTTTAAAATTCCACCAGATGTTTTTTATCCAAAGCCAAAAGTGGATTCGGCTATCATAANATTTTCAAAAAAAGAAAGACCCTTAGTCCAGGATGAAAATTATGTTAAGTTTAATAAAATTGTAAAAGCAGCTTTNTCCAAACGTAGNAAAATGCTTNGNAATTCATTGGATGCATTTAATATCTCTNANAAAATCCAAAATGAAATAGATTTTACTCGCCGNCCTGAAACACTTTCTATTGCAGAATTCGCGAAACTATTAGACTAATTTAAAGTTATATCAACCNCTTGGGTGAAATACCTAAATAAAGGTAAATTACNTNGCTTTTCTCGACAAAATTATAGAGGTTTTAANATATGGCCAAAGCAGGTAGAGCAATAAATGAATCTAACCGAAGTCTNAGTCAGTACTTGGAAGAGATCGGTAAATTTGANCCGCTTCATCCTTCNCGTGAGGTAGAACTAGCGCAGGCAATTAAAAAAGGTAACCGTCTGGCAATGAAGGAATTAGTGGAAGCTAACCTTCGTTTTGTGGTATCAGTNGCGAAAGATTATCAAGGCCAAGGATTACCATTGACAGATCTAATCAATGAAGGGAACATGGGCTTAATGAAAGCTGCTGGCAGATTTGATGANACACGCGGATTCAAATTTATTTCATATGCGGTATGGTGGATAAGGCAGTCTATTTTACAAGCACTGGCTGAACATTCTAGAATTGTACGTCTTCCATTAAACAGGGTCGGAACNATCTCAAAAATAACAAAACAGGCTGAAAAGCTGGAAGCTGAAGTNGAACGGTCACCAAACGAAGAAGAAATTGGGAGAAATCTTGAAATGACCAGTGATGAGGTCATAGATGCCATGAAAATTTCTCGCAGACACCATTCCCTGAATGCACCCTTTCGTGATGGTGATAAAAATTCTCTCATTGATATAATTNAAGATGATGGNCAAATTGATCCTGATGAACCNCTCATGGCGGAATCTCTGAANGATGAAATTCGTCAATCGCTGGATACTTTAAAAGACCGTGAGCGCCAAGTGATAAAAATGTATTTTGGTATAGGTCGTGACTATGCGCTCACNCTTAATGAAATTGGTGAAGAATTTAGTTTAACACGGGAACGTGTTCGACAGATCAAAGAAAAGGCAATTCGTCGTCTGCGTCATCGTTCCAGAAGTAAATCATTAAGNACGTATTTAGGCTGATCGNGAGGGGGTGAAATAGATCATGGTTGAAGTTACTGTAAGAAAAGGTGAACAACTNGAGCGGGCATTGCGACGCTTTAAAAAGAAGTGGGAGCGTGCCGGCGTCTTACGTGAAGTCAAACGGAAATCTTTCTATATCAAACCGAGCGATGAGCTTCGGGCTGCACGAAAAAAAGCGGCACGCAGGCGTATACGTTTTGCTAGGTATAAATAATTTTTATTGACTGACTAGTGATATAAAAAAGGTTCGGTGGAATACCGAACCTTTTTTATTGTTCTAAGATATTTTAAATGATTATTCGCAGCATTTCAGGTGTTCGTGGGCTCGTTGACACAGACCTTACTACCGATACGGTTAAGGCCTATGCCCGNGCATTTCATATCCATGTAGATCCAGGGCTTATCATGCTTGGTCGGGATAGCCGTCCATCCGGTGAGGATTTATTGGATGCATTTACAGAAGAATTGATAGGCTTGGGTCGGGATCTTATTGTTTGTGGAATTGTCCCTACACCAACGGTTCAATTTATGGTGGAAAAATCGGAGGCCAGCGGCGGTGTCATAATTACTGCNAGCCATAATCCTATTGAGTGGAATGGGTTAAAGTTTGTTCGTGATGATGGAACTTTTTTTCACCCAAATGAATGTGAGGCGTTGTTTGNGTTGGTAGATAGAAATNNCCCAGTAGATTTTGATGATANGCCAGGGATGNTTTTGCCGGATCAAAATTCCATTTTGAAACATTCAATNCATACNNTTGAACTNTCCTGTATTGATATTAATAAAATAAGAAATTGCCATTTTAAAGTAGTTATTGATGCGGTAAACGGTGCNGGNTCGGAAGCATTGCCACTCCTGCTTGAACATTTGGGATGTGAGGTGATTCGAATCCACTGTGAGGCTAATGGTGTGTTCGCGCGTGGCACAGAACCATTGCCNGAAAATTTAGNGGATTTAAGCAAAGCAGTAAATCGGGATCATGCCGATGTGGGTTTTGCGGTTGANCCAGATGCTGATCGTTTGGCTGTAGTTNATGAAAAAGGAGNTCCATTAGGAGAGGAATACACTCTTGTACTGGCTGCGGAAGGATATATCAGAATGAAGGATTCAAAAGANACNTTTGTTGCAAATCTTTCCACTTCCCTNGCTTTTGAGAAAATGGCAGAAGCGNACGGNTGTTCTGTTGAAAGATCCGCCGTAGGTGAAATAAATGTGGTTCANAAGATGCTAGAGATCGGTGCTGAATTNGGTGGAGAGGGNAATGGAGGTATCATACTGAAAGAAGCGCATTTAGGNCGAGATTCATTAGTAGGTGCTGCCATGGTTTTAAATCGCATGGCACAGGATGAAAAGCCAATTAGTGAAATCCATGCCAATTTGCCCCAATTTCATATTATCAAAGATAAAATTAACCTGGATGTAATTGATAAGGATGACCTTTTAGAAAAAGCTAAATNTATTTTTTCTGATGCAGAAGTTAATACCATTGATGGAGTCAAATTTTCGTGGTCGGATCGTTGGATTCATCTTCGCAGTTCCAACACAGAACCGATTATACGTATCTATGCAGAAGGGCCAACCCAACAGGACGCCCAGGATTTAATCAATAAGATCAGCACTGAAATTTAAATGGACAGTCAGGCATCCTTAAAGTTGGCCAGTCTTATTGACCACACGCTCTTAAAACCGAATGCTNGTGGANCTGATCATATGGCTTTATGTGAACAGGCAAAAGTCTGGAATTTTCGAACAGTGTGTGTATATCCGCAGTTTGTAGAATTATGTACCAATGAACTGGAAGAATCTGCCACGGAAGTATGTACGGTTATCGATTTNCCTGGAGGCTTAGGAGATNTNGAAAGAAATGTTGATGATGTAGGCATNATCACCAGCGAAGGAGCCATGGAAATTGATCTTGTAATGGATATGGACGCTTTTCGGCATGGGAATTATGAAAAGGTCGCAGCTGGAATTTATTCAGTTGTTGAAGCGGCCGAAGGAAGGATTGTAAAAGTAATTATTGAGTCCTGTTTATGGAATAGCATACAAATCAAAACAGCCTGTGAAATTGTTCGTGATGCCAAAGCCCAATTTGTAAAGACATCAACAGGATTTTCAAAAAACGGTGCATCGGTGGAACATGTAAAACTTATACGAGAGACAGTGGGGGATGTATTTGGTGTAAAAGCGTCCGGNGGAATTAAATCTTTCCAGGATGCAGTTGCAATGATCCAAGCTGGTGCAAATAGAATTGGTACCAGTTCAGGAGTTGAAATTATGAACGTTAGCAATGCCAGTTAAAAAAGGCCAGGAACTGGAATTAAACATCGATTCTCTGGCTTATGGTGGGAAAGGTGTTTCTCGTGTGGATGACTTTGTCATTTTTGTTAAAAATGCCATTCCTGGTCAAAAAGTCCGCGCGCTGCTTTATAAAAAAAGAAAAGGATTCGGGAAAGCAAGGCCATTAGAAATCCTTTCTGAATCAAAGCATATGGTCGAACCTCGTTGCGATCATTTCCCCACCTGTGGGGGATGTAAAGTTCAGCAACTGGATTATGTTGAGCAGGTTGCTCAGAAAAAGCAGCAAATAGAAAANATATTCCGCCGTCAGGCGGGGATCACCAATTTTGAATTGGATGAAATTATTTCTGCCGATAATATTTTTCATTATCGCAATAAAATGGAATTCACCTTTTCCAATAATCGCTGGGTATTGCCCGAAGAACCGGAAGATGTAAATAAAGATTTTGCNCTGGGAATGCATATCCCAAAACGCTGGGATAAAATTCTNAATATTGACAGNTGCCATATTATGCCGGAAATAGGTAATGAAATCCTCACTAAAGTGAAATCGCTGGTACAGGAATTAGGCTTGAAACCATACAATCAAAAAACGCATAATGGGTTTCTACGCTACTTGATGATGCGCTTCGGCGTCAATACAGNTGATCTATTAGTAAACTTGGTTACAGCTTATGAAAATACTGATATATTAAACCCTTTNGTGAATGGGTTGACCAAAGCANTNCCGCAAATCACTACCATAGTAAATAATATTAATACAAAAAAGGCCGACNTTGCTTTCGGTGAATATGAATTANNNCTACATGGGAAACCTGCTTTNNAAGAAAAGNTCGGNGATCTAACTTTTGAAATATCAGCAAATTCGTTTTTTCANACCAATACATTAATGGCTGAAAANNTGTATCAAACCGCTTTGAAAGGNGCNGAATTAACCGGAAAAGAGGTGGTATTTGACCTCTACTGCGGTACGGGCTCTATTTCGCTGTTTTTGGCCCAAAAAGCGAAGGAAGTNCATGGNTTTGAAGTNATTGTTTCAGCAGTTGAAGATGCNACACGGAATGCAGTACGAAATGGNATTGGNAATGTAAAATTTCATGTNGCTAATCTGGACAATTTTTTTAAGTNTGGTAAAATTAAAAAATATCCNAAACCNGATGTGGTTGTGGTTGATCCTCCCCGGGCAGGGATGCATAAATCAATGNCCAGTTATTTNCCACGATTTNAAGCNGAAAAAATNGTTTATGTATCCTGTAATCCNACTACGCAAGCTAGGGATACGGAAATTCTGCAAAGGAAGGGTTATAGCTTGAAACGATTAACGATGGTNGATATGTTTCCCCATACTCCTCATGTGGAGACAGTGGGGATTTTTCACAAAAAGTAATTTAGTCGCCAACAGGCGGGACAGGTTCTTCATCGTTATTACCATCTTGTAAAAATTTGAACATACTACCAAAACTCTGGCTCATGGCAAAGCCGATAACAATAGCGACTCCAACTAGAATATATATCCGATTGCGATCTAAGCCATGAACACTGTGGGGAATGGTTTCAACCAATTCCCGTTTCATCGCTTGGATGTGAAGATCTAGATCTTCTGCATAAGAGAGTATTTCATATCTGTATACATCATCAGATTTTCGATTATAGCGGAAAACATTCCCCTCCAGCATGACCCGATTCTGATCTTCTGAAATATTACTAAGTGATGTTACAAAAATGTAATCCAAGTTAGCCTCTTCAGACAAACGGGATAAATCACCATTGAATGAATTTTCATTATGGGATAAAATAGCTGAAATTGCATTACTGTGAATAGCTGTTAAATCAGTGGGATTATGGAATTCATAGTAATTTTGATTGATCAGTCCCAACATTTTCTGGCGCACAAGTTTTTTATAACCGTCTGGGATATCATCTAATTTTTCACCAACATAACCTACATTAATTTTTTCGGATTTGGTTTGGGGTACAGCTGCGGAAACTTGTACCAATAATAAGTTTGCCGATAAAAATATGGCCAGTGGTTTAAACAGGCGTGTCATTAATTTTCTGTGGGCTGCGGTCCACCTTGGCCTTCACCTTCGGCCCAGACATCTGTTCCCGTTAATGACATAAAAAGAAATCCTGCAAGTAAGATTACGCCAAAAACGATTAACAGCTGTCTGGCTGATGCTGGTTTAGCAGCATTGGGGATAGAATCGACCAATTGCTTTTTAATCACTGCGGCCTCATCGTTCATTCGTTCATAATATTTCAGAACTTCATACCGAAAACTGGACTTTAACGCTGCATTATATCGATAAAAATTACCTTGAACCATTATGCGGCTTTCGTCAGGAGATACATTTTTAAATTCTCCAACGAAAACATATTGAGCGCCCGTTTTTTCAGCCAGATTTTGAAATGATTTAATGTCAATCATATCCAAAAATAAAGAATCCACTTGAGCCTTAGCTATTTTGTTCACTTCTTCACTTAAGATTACTTGTGATGGATTTAATCCACTGAAAATTGATTTAAATTTATTCTGTAGCTCTGCTTCTGCCCATGACTCCATGTTTTCAATTTTAATGCCCGCATAAGCAACTTTTACGGCTTTGCCAGAAGAACTGACAATTTTTGCCTGCGCCAGCAAAATGGTATTTATTAGAATAATAGCTATCGGTTTAATGAGTATTTTCATAGCGGGAAATTACAGGGTAGTATAAGTATGGACAAAAAAGAAAAGGGCCCTTTTTAAGGGCCCTTTTCTTTACATGTTTTGTACTGTTGCCTAAATAAAAGGCGGTGTACGCTCGCTTATTGCGAAAGGTTTGGGTTGGCGCGGATTTCCCGAATAGTAATTGGGAAAAATGTGCCAGCCGGAGATTTCTCAACATTGTCCCAAACAGCTGATGTGACGCCAAAACGGTACATGTCTGCCAAACGACGGCCTTGAACAAACAAGTTCGCACGACGTTCGGCTTGCAAAGCTGCACCAGCATCTTCTGCTGTGTAGGCTGCTAATTCATCTAAAGCACGAATTTTATTTAATTCAGCAAGACAACCGGCAGCATCGCCACCAGCCATTTTACCTTCAGCAATAATCAGGTGCATTTCCCGTGAGGAAACGATCGTAATTGCTGCATAATCCGTACCACCACTTATGTCTCTGAATTCAGCGGCAAGAGCAGTTATTCTTGAATCTGCCGTTCCTGTGACTAGATCATTGGGTTGCGCGTCCCCATTAGCGACATAGTCATTGTACAGTAGATCCATTTCCAGGCGACCATTGATCTGCCAGGACATATTGTTGGACACTGTAGAACCACTGAAAAGCATTTTCCATTTGTAATCACTGGACATTAATGCCAGAGCAGCGGCAGCTTCAGTAGCACCCGCATTTACATATGGACTTGCTGTATTCACAGGGTTGACTTTACCCCAAACGGCTTTTGCATGTGCAACACGTGCTTGTAAACCAGCAACTTTGGGTTTATTGCCAGCATCTGCGAGTGCAGAAGCTTTACCCAAAAGCGCGGTTGCTTCATCATACAATCCCGACATGTTCGCATCACCAATTGCATTACCAGCTACAGTTTTGTCAGAATAGACAAAATCATCAAACATATCAGCAATGTAAACGCGAACCATTGCAGCAGTTAAGTATGAACGAACCAGGTCCTGCGTATTAGGTAAAGTTCCCTTTGAATGGAAATCCTCTAATATCGAGACAGCTTTATCGCTCATCCAACGGCCTTCCGTTATATAGGGCCAGGCACCGTCCACGAATTCGTTGTAAACATTTTCCATACCGCCTTTGTCCAGCTCACGCCAGGCATCGCGGGATCCAATCCATACAACTTCATCAGTAGCGACCGCATTAGCGATCATGATATAGCCAATCCCATTCAAAGAGGTATTCCACGCGCCATTAGCAACACCAACGGCGGCAGAAGGGTCTCCAAGATCATCTTCAAGCAGACTGTTTGGGTTATCTACCTCAAGCGCACAACCAATCAAGGCAAAACTGATCAGAAGGCTGAGTACTTTTATTTTATTAATCATTTTCATACCTCCTTACATTCCAACTTTAAGACTGAGAGTCCAGGAACTTGGGATCGGAACACCAAAAGCATCGATTGATTGCTGAAAATCATTGATACCGCCATTTGAACGGGCGATAGCATTCAGCTCTGGATCGATACCAGAATAAGGTGTATTAATCCACAGGTTTTTACCTGAGACTGCTAATGTTAGACTTCTTGCGCCAAAACGAGCAGCAACTTCCGGATCAACCACATACGCAAAACTCAGCTCGCGCAAACGAGTGAATGATGCATCTTCAATGGTATTTAAACCACTGTAAGGTGAAAGAGCCAAAAATTCCCTAACCCAGCGGTTAGCTGCATCCAAGCGTACTTGACCTGCTTTAGCTGGATCCATGAGGTCAGCTTCTGTTGCAGCCGCTTCAGGTACATTTCTACCAATCAAACCATGAGATTTGCGAAATGCATCTGTCAGGTTTGTCACACTGTATTCACCAAAACGGGATTCAAACATGACATTCACACGCCAGTTTTTACCCACTTTGACAGCCGTACCAAAAGAAGCGCTATAATCGGGTGTTGGTTTACCTAGATACCAGCCGAGTGCACCTGTGTCTTTTGCTCTACCAGCATCAACATCGGCTTGTGTCGGTGTCAACATGACAGGATTCCATCCTGCACGAACACCAGCACCGCCCGAAGTAAAGAAAGCAAGGAGTGTTGCATCGTCATCAGCTTTTCCATCGCCATTTGTGTCGATTGGATACTTTTTACTGCGATCCAGTTTCGCACCGAAAAAAGAACCAGGAGACCAACCTTCGGTTAAGAAGTTCCGGTAGCGGGGATAAGAACCACCCACTTTTTGTTCCGGAGCACCACCAAGGCTAACAACCTTTTCTGACAGGTAGGAAATGCTTCCAAATAGATCTACTGACATTGTAGAGCTACGAATAACAGTTGCGTCTACCCCGGCTTCCCAACCAGAGGCATCGATTTGCCCAATGTTAGAAAGCTGTGTTCTAAAAAAACCACCAGAAGGCGGATAAGCACGTTGAATCAGTGCATCTTCCACTACACGGCTCCAAGTCTGAAAATCAACCGCGAGTTTGTCGTTTAAAAAAGCGACTTCACCACCGAATTCAATTTCAGTTGAGACTTCCGGTTTCAGAGTTGGGTCACCCACATTTCCAGGGGAAAGTCCGGGACCAAATTCAGAAGCCCAAGGCAAGAAAGTTGTATACTGGTCAAAAGCACCAGGCTGTTGACCGGCTTGACCCCAAGCCATCCGTAGTCTTAATGTGGACATAGGACCAATTGACCCCCCCGTCATAGTCGTGGGGATGAAAGATACATTAAAGCGCGGATAGGTAATGGTGCTGAATTCAGCGCCAAATGCACTGTTCGCATCTTGTCTAATACCAGCAGTAGCATATAGATAATCACTATAACCGACTCTGGTCTGCATCATCATTCCAGCTTCAATAACTTCCGAAAATCCTGAGCCAGCGGAGTTGGAACCTAATGCGCCCAGTACTTGAAGACCGGGACCAGGGAATTGTTGTCCACCACCGTTCATGCTTTTACTAATGGTCTGGAAAGCCTGAAAGCCCAACACAGATTCGGTGCTAATATCGCCAAAGTTTTTGGAGTAATCACCTTTCACATCCATTGTGTAGACTTTCCTGTCATCCTTTCCTTTGTATAGGGCACCCTGTGGGGCATAGCCCATTTTACCATCCACTGCATATCCAAATGGTGTCAAGTTGGTACTTTTGTTCAACGTGGTGTTCATGCCAAAGGTACCGGAAAGATTTAAACCATCGGCGAGCTTATAGCTGGCTTGCAGCGAGATCGTTGTGTTGTCACCTTCATTGTTCAAAGAACGGTAGGTGGTTTCACGAGCTGTTGCAAAGGCAACTGAGCCGGTGGCATTTTTGTATGTCACATACTCCGGTTTCCCCATTTGAATCAGGGAAGTAGTACCATAAATGTTGTTATTGTTTTGAATCGTGTTATGGTCTGTATATGTGTAGTTCGTAGAAACACGAAGCCGCAGTCTATCTGTCGGCACAATATTTAGCGTAGCGCTAACCATAAACTGGTCACGCATGTCATTCGATCCTGGTTTGGTTGGATCCGAATAACCAACAGGGGCACCATTTAGTGTGGCATTCTCATCGTAAGGACCGTCACTATTAATATAGCGTAGGCTAGCAAAATAGGTCGCACCAGGGGCACCACCGCGGACAGAAGCAGAAATAGTGTTGTTACTACCTTTGTCATAGAGTTCACAAGGGAAACACTTACTTGCCACTTCATACGGTTTTACGCTGGTCCCAAGCCATTTATTCATAGTATCTGCTACAGCTTGGCTTCGAGCAAACCCAGAGTTGGGTTTCCAACGACTTTCATCGTAGCTGCTTGAAGCATTGCTTACTTCTACTGTGAATTGTGGTTTGGAAATTGAACCTTGTTTGGTAAAGATCTGAATGATCCCATTGGCAGCTTGAGTTCCGTAAAGTGAAGCCGCGGCTGCACCTTTTAAGATTTCAATCCGTTCAATAGCATCGGGGTTGATCTCATCCAAGCGAGATGGCGTACCACCAGGCCCTACACCACTGGCGGTATTATCAATACGCACACCATCAATGTAAACCACTGGTTCATTCGACTGGGAAAGGGTTGAGGTTCCGCGAATACGAATTGAAGCGCCTTCGCCATTCAAACCACCGTTTGGTAGCATAATAACGCCTTTTTCTCGTCCTTGAAGAATATCCGAAAAATTACCGATCGGTGCATCTTCTAGAGTTGACATATTCACTATACCTACAGAATTACCAATTTTGGATTTTTCCACAGCTGTACCGGCACCGGTAACAACGATCTCATTGAGATTCAATGCAGCAACTGACAGACCGAAATCTGCAGTTGAAGCACCGTCAGCTGGGACATCCACATTGGCTGAACTACTCGCGTAGCCAATATAGTTAGCATTCAGTCGCTGAGCGCCTGCGGGTACCCTACTAATAGTGTATTCACCATTGACGTCTGTTGCTGCACCAAGGTTGGTGCCGACAACGAGAACGTTGGCGCCTACTAAAGGGTCCCCATTATCAACGTCAGTGACGCGACCAGATACAGAACCTTGCTGCGCAAAAAGAAATGTGGACATTCCTATCAGCAGAAGAAACAATGTACCCAATCTGGGACTCATAGCTTTATTCATTAAGCCTCCTTAAGGTTAAATAAATTTCGTCGGATAGACCGACTTGAAAAGGGTGTACTTATACGTTAATATGTAATGACCCCTCCAGTCATACTCTATCCTAAGTGATGCTAATAGGGATATTGAATACGAGTCAACAGGTTTTTTTATCGCTATTTTTTAGTAATTTTCTCTATATTTCCATAAGTCAAACTACTTTAGGTTGATTTAAATTACCTTTATGCGTCTGTGGGTCAGAACTTTAATTCGTAACAGTTTCTTTCAGGTTGGCGCCGGAATTATCCTGACAATGGTCTTAGGCGGTTTTTTACTGCAGTGGTTTGAACCTGGAGAGATTTCTAAGGGTGATAACCCCTATTGGTGGGCAATTGTAACTATGACAACTGTCGGATATGGTGATTTTTCACCGGATACGGCTGCCGGTCGTGTTTTTGCCGTATTAATCATGTTTATTGGTATTTCACTTGTTTCACTGCTCACAGCATCAATATCATCCATTTTTGTTGCTCAAAAAATTCGGGAGGGAAAAGGTTTGGAAAAACTGAATTTAAACGATCATTTAATCCTTTGTGGTTGGAATCCCAATGGTGAAAGAATGCTGAATGCTATGCAGTTTTTAAATCGTGGGAAAAGGGAAAACTTGGTTCTTATCAATGAATTGAATGAGGAAGAAGTAACTCAGCTGAAAAATCGTTACGGCCGTTTGAAAATTGACTTTGTTTCGGGCGATTTTACGCAGGAAGAAATTTTAGAACGGGCTAGCGTTAGAACAGCGAATACCGTCGTTGTCATCCCAAATACAACCGGTTCAGAGGTGGCCACATATGATGAGAAAACAATCTTTGCGACACTAACAATAAAAAGTATAGATCCAACCATACGTGTGGTGGCATACCTGTTAGATAGAGAAAACCTGACCCATATTAAACGTGCCGATGCAGATGAAGTAGTGATTGGGGATGATTTTAGTGCCCATATATTAACTTCTCATGTCCTGGATCCGGGTCTGCCCCAAATCGCCCGGCAATTAATTTATAGCCGTTCTAACTCGCGCATCAAACGGATTGACATACCGTCTGAATTTGTCGGGAAAACTTATGATGATCTGTTTGATCATTTTAGAAATAAGGATGGATCTGTTTTGATTGGAGTTTTTTCAGAAGATGCGAACCTGGGGATTGGAGCGATCCTGTCATCGGATGCATCAGCACTGGATTCTTTTATTGAACGAAAATTGAAAGAAGGAGGTATCTCTCTCCAGGAAGAGAGTAAAATCAACGTTGTTGTAAATCCACAGGATGGCTATATAATAAGTGAAGAAGAACGGGCCATCGTAATTCCTTGAGGCAAGCATGAATAATGAACAATTAAAAAAATTCACTATTTTTTCTGATCTGACTGATGATGAATTAAACCATTTTGGCGACGCGCTTAAAGAAGTGCAAATGGCAAAAGGGCAGCAATTTATAACCGAAGGAGAAGAAGGAGATTGTATTTACTTGTTACTTGAAGGTGAAGTTGAGATCAATCAGGCTTTAACATTATCCATGAATAAAAGTGAATCAGATAACCGTGAAAAAGCGATTTTAAAGTTATCAAGCGAT
>PBBH01000027.1 GCA_002716525.1 Fidelibacterota bacterium
TCTTTGCGCCCTGTTCCAACTGATAGTTAATGTCCTAGTAGAACGCCCCAATTGTTCTTGAACCATTGGTAATGATGTTGCTGCAGAAGTATGATCAGGGATTTGAACCAGTACTCTTTTCATCCATTTTTCTGCATTATCTAAATTTCCCAGCCCAAGTTCTGCCTGCGATAAAATGAACTGGCCATCAATGGAATTTGGATGATGTTCTAGACCAATCTCACATACGCGTTTGGCTCTTCTGTAATCACTTTTACTTTGATAAATCTCTGCTAAAACAGGAAATAAGACCGTATCAAAATGGTTGGCAAAATACAATTCTAATTCTGTTAGATTGGTCAGATTCATCTATCTGCGATTTTCGTTAACCCAATTGGTAATATAATTAACAGTTTCTTGTACAGGAGCCCCAGGGCCAAATAGTTTACCCATTCCCATTTCTTCCAATACTTTTATATCTTTTTTAGGAATAATTCCTCCGCCGACAAGCAATACATCATCCAGGCCTTTATCTTTCATAAGATTTAGCACATTAGGGAAAATAGTCATGTGGGCATTATTCAGACTGGAAAGGGCTATTACGTCTACATCTTCCTGGAGTGCAGCTGAAACGATCATTTCCGGTGTCTGTCGCAGACCAAGGTAAATAACTTCCATCCCTGCATCACGGTAAGCGGACGCTAATACTTTTATACCACGGTCGTGCCCATCTAGCCCGGGTTTTGCCATTACAATCCTAATTTTTCTTTCCATATCCATATCTTATCATAAAAGAGAAATTACAATGAAATCGTTTTGGAATCGAGCAAACAGAGTCAACGTTGTTTACTGTCCAAAACAAAGGTTACTGGGCCCTCATTGATCAAGTTTACATTCATCATTGCACCAAATTCACCTGACTCAACAGGGACACCATTGTTTTCTACCTGTGCTATGAAGTATTCATAAAGGATATTTCCTTTTTCTGGAGATGCAGCATGGATAAAACTAGGGCGACGTCCCTTGCGTATATCGCCGCATAAAGTAAACTGACTTATAACCAACGCTGAACCTTTGACATCCTGAATGGATAAATTCATTTTTTTATTTTCATCGTTGAATACACGCAGATAGGTAATTTTATCCGCAAGGTAATCAGCATCAGTTTCATCATCTTCATCAATTACGCCTAGTAGGATTACAAAACCAAGTTCAATTTGGCTAATTATTGTTTCATCAACAGAGACCGAGCCCGATTTTGACCGTTGAATTACTGCAATCAATCAGAAATCCATATATTTTGTTCTCCGTATGTGTCCCGTAGCTTTTTTAAGAATGATTTATGAGCCGATACTTTTACATTATGCGCAAAAATTCTCTGTTTACCTCTTTCGGAATCTATATGAAACATCAATCCACAACTTCCTTTATGATTTTTGGTCATTTCTAAAAGGGCATCTATATCGGTTGGCGACATTTCACTTGGTTCAATATGGATATTTACATTTTTAGAATAAATCTCTCTGGCTTTTGTTACAGTCACAATTTCCTCAGCAATAAGTTTTAAATCGGAAAAATCTGTTTCATCAGTTGGTCTTCCAGTGATAAAAACAACATTATCATTTAGAATTAAATCTTTATATTTTGCAAACGTATCACTAAAAGCAAGTATTTCAGCCNGTCCACCCAAACAATNCAAATTGAAAAATGCCATTTGATTATTTTTTCGGTCAAAGTGCATTTTCACATCGGNAATAGTACCCCCTACGCGGATTTTTTCAATATTTTTATTNGAAATATTTTCACTGAAATCAAAATTAGAAAACTCTTCTAAATCCTCAGCAAATTTCAGCAATGGATGACCAGAGATGTACATTCCTAATACTTCTTTTTCGTTTTCCAACAATTGACTTTCAGGCCACTCTTCGGCCATTGATAATGTTGGGACAATGGAAATATCCTGTCCATTGTTACTGGATGCCCCAAACAAATCCACCTGATTCTTGGCTTTATTTTCCTGGATGGTTTGTCCGTATTTCAACGCTATTTCAATAGCCGCATATTTTTGGGCCCTGTTACCCTCAAGTCCATCCATAGCCCCTGACATATTCAGGCTTTCCAATACTCGTTTGTTCACTGCTTGNAAATTCACATTAGCGCAAAAATCAAAAAGGGAATCAAATTCTCCATGCTTGTTTCTTGTTTCAATGATTTGTTCCAATGATTTTGTNCCAACGTTCTTAATCGCATTTAAACCAAATGAAATAGTTTTTTTATTCACGGGACGAAAATTGATATCCGATATATTAACATCAGGGGGATTCACATCTATTTTTAGTTTTCGGCATTCGTTGATAAGAATAACTATACGATCGATATTCGACATTTCACTGGTGAGATTTGCACTCATGAATTCTGCTGGATAATAGGTCTTGAGCCAGGCNGTTTGNTATGCAACATAAGCATAGGCNGTGGAATGACTTTTATTAAATCCGTATTGAGCAAATTTTTCGATCATTTCAAAGATTTCTTTNCTCTTCGTTTTTGAAATATTATGTTTTTCCCCTGCTCCTTCAATAAACTTTATTTTTAGTTCATCCATGAGCTTTTTAATCTTTTTTCCCATAGCACGGCGCATGATATCCGCTTCAGCCAGTGTGAACCCTGCCACTTCATGTGCGATCTGCATTACTTGTTCTTGGTAAACAATAATACCATAGGTTTCTTCCAGTATCGGTTCCATAGATGGATGGGCATATACAATCTTTTTCTTGCCGTGTTTTCTCGAAATAAAATTGTCAATATTATCCATGGGACCAGGTCGATATAGAGCATTCATTGCAATTAGGTCTTCAATGGCCGTGGGTTTCAATTTTTTAAGAAACTCCCGCATACCTGATGATTCAAATTGAAATACCCCAATTGTCAGTCCTTTTGAAAAAAGTTTATATACTTTGGAGTCATCGAGCGGAATTTTCTCAATTTCAATTTCTTTTTCACGTTCTTTCAAAAGCTTTAGAGTATTATCAATTACGGTTAGGTTGCGCAAACCAAGAAAATCGAGNTTAAGGAGACCTAATTCTTCTAAACCCTTCATATCATATTGAGAAGTAACATCACCCTGNGGGGAACGGTATAAGGGNACAAAATCTGTTAAATCACCTGGGGCAATTACTACTCCGGCAGCATGAATGGAGGCATGGCGATTCATCCCTTCCAGTACTTTTGAGTGTTCTATTACTTCTTTATATTGACCCTCAGCTGCACTCCTAAGATTTGGATTTTGTTTTAAGGCTTCTTTTAAAGTGATATTTATAGTATTAGGAATCATTTTTGCCAATTTATCAATTTCACCAAAAGAGTATCCAAGAACACGACCGACATCACGAATCACTTGGCGCGCTTTCATTTTACCAAATGTGATGATCTGTGTGACGGAATTTTCGCCATATTGTTTTTTAATGTAATCNATGACTTCACTTCGGCGCTCAATACAAAAATCGATATCGATATCAGGCAGACTAATACGATCCGGATTAAGGAAACGCTCAAACAACAGTTGATGGCGCAGGGGATCAATTGTGGTAATATCTAATGAATAGGAAACAAGACTTCCGGCAGCCGATCCTCGGCCTGGGCCGACGGGGATGGCATTATCCTTGGCATACTTTACAAAATCAGCAGTTATTAAAAAATAACCAGCGAACCCCATTTTTTTAATAACTTTTAATTCATGTGTTAACCTGGATTCCAATTCAGGAGTTAAATCACCATATCGTTCTTTAATTCCTNTCTCACAAAGACTCTGAAGATAGTCATCTGNATTCTGGTGTAATGCATCTTGAGGTAAGGGAAAAGCCGGTAAATGGTAATCTCCTATTGGTAGCTCTATTTCAATACTATCTGCAATACGGCGTGTATTTTCAATGGCATTGGGTACATCCTTAAACATATCATACATTTGATCTTGCGTTTTGAAATAGAACTCCGGTGTGGCGTATTTCAGGCGATTAGGATCATCCCGATTTTTTCCCGTACCAAGACAAATATGAACATCATGAGCTTCCCAGTGTTCATGTTTTGCGTAATGGGCATCATTGGTACATACTAGTGGTAATCCTAATTCACCGGAAAGTTTTTTCATATTCTCAATATTCTGAATCTCATCCGGGATACCATGATTCTGTACTTCTAAATAAAAACGATTCTCAAATATTTCAGCAAACCTCAATGCTGCTTCTTTTGCCCCATCCCAGTCGTCTTTCAGCATTTTTTCAGTGATTTCACCTTTGAGACACCCTGATAGACAAATAATTCCTTCATTGTGTNTTTTTAATAAATCAATATCAACTCTCGGGCGGTAATAAAAACCTTCAAGGTATCCATATGTAACCAATTTCATTAAATTTTTATAGCCCTGGTAATTTTGTGCTAGTAATACTAAATGGTTATTTCCCCAACCACCATCAGAACGAGGTTTTTTATCAAAACGACTACCAATGGCCACATAAGNTTCACAACCTATAATTGGTTTTACGCCAGCTTTTTTTGCTGATTTGTAATAGGGTACAACACTAAACATATTTCCATGTTCGGTAAGGGCAACGGAATCCATACCAAGATCATCAATGGTATCTACCAATGTTTGAACCGTTTGTGCCCCATCTAAAAGACTGTAATCGGAATGATTATGTAAGTGGACGAATTCTGATGCCATTTAATATGTAATTGATTTGTTGGTTTAAGCAGTCAAAGATACAGTACGTGTTGTAGAGTCGCAATAAATTGCGTTTCTACAACAAATCAAATTTGAATTTTTAGTACTCTTTCATCACCGTTAAAATCAGTAATTAATTCCAAATTTTTATATTTCCTTGATTGAAAAATTTCCATAGCCTTAGTAGGGTGATCTCCCAAACCTACTTCCATTATCACCCACCCNCCNGGTTTAATCAACTCTTTTNCTACTTCAGCAAACCGCTGGTAAAAAATCAGGCCGTCTCGATTATCTGTCAAGGCCATTTTTGGTTCATGCTTGTGAATTTCGGGCATAGTTGTACCGATTTCATTCAAAGGAATATAAGGTGGGTTGGAAACTAGTAAATCAAATTGTCCTTCAGGTAATTCATTGAGAAAATCCAATACAATGAAATCAACATTTGTTGTGGCATTCAAATCTGCATTTTTTCGGGCTTGATTAATCGCAGGCTCAGAAACATCAACAGAAAGAATGTATGCATCTCGTTTTTCAGCACCGATAGATACAGCAATACATCCTGACCCCGATCCCACTTCTAGTATCTTGGGTTTTGTTATATTTCCAATGGTATCGAGGACCACATCCACTACTCGTTCCGTCTCGGGGCGGGGAATAAGAACATCTGGCGATACTTTAAAGGGATAACCGTAAAATTGAGTTCGACCAGTAATATACTGGAGTGGTTCTCTAGTTCTACGACGATTTACCCATCCTTTTAATTGATTAAGTTCAGAACCGGGAATAGTCTTTTCAAACTCAATGTAAAGATCTATCCNCTTATAATTCAATAAATCACAGAGAAGCCATTCAATTTCCTGTTTGGGATTTTCAAACCCCTTGGACCTAAAATACTTCTCCCCCCAATTGATAATATCAATGATCCGCCAAATTTTTTTCTGTTTTTCAGCGGTTAGGGTCACACTAGTCCCCAACCAAGGCTATTTGCTCTTGCTGATCAGCTAGTTTCAGGTTTTCTATAATAGTACCAATATCACCATCCATTACACCTTCTAAATTAAATGCCGTAAAATTAATCCGGTGATCTGTAATGCGACCCTGTGGAAAATTATAGGTACGAATTTTAGCCGAACGATCTCCAGTGGAAACCATATTTTTACGGGCAGCAGCTCGTTCTTTTGCTAGTTTTTCTTGTTCCGCGGCTAATAATCTCGATCGTAATACTTTTAGGGCAGCAGCTTTATTTTTATGTTGAGATGTTTCATCCTGACAGGTTACCACTAATCCAGTGGGAAGATGTGTAATTCGAATAGCAGATTCTGTTTTATTCACATGTTGACCGCCGGCACCACTGGCACGATATGTGTCAATTTTTAAATCATTATCAGCCATTTCAATATCCGCTTCTTCGGCTTCGGGTAGTACTGCCACTGTTGCAGCCGACGTGTGTACCCGTCCGCTTGTTTCTGTTTTAGGAACACGTTGGACACGATGAACGCCGCTTTCAAATTTCATTATACCATAAACACTGTTTCCAGTTACGGAAAAAATAATTTCTTTATAACCGCCTATACCAATTGCACTGGATTCCAATACTTCATATTCCCACCCATTACGTTCAGCAAATCGAGAATACATGCGGTACAAATCAGCAGCAAATAATGCGGCCTCATCTCCTCCTGTACCGGCACGAACTTCAATAATAGTATTTTTATCATCGGTAGGATCATGTGGGAGGAGGAGTACTTTTAACTCTTTTTCCAATTTAGTTAAATCACCCTGCAACTCTTCAATTTCAGCTTGGGCAATTTCTATTAATTCCACATCTTCACTATTTAATATTTCTAAATCATCATCTATGTTTTCTTGTGTTTTAATAAATTCGCGTGCTTTCTCTATAATTGGGCTAAGGTAACGATGCTCTTTCGTCACTTCAACATAACGATTTTGATTATTGGTAAGAACAGGATCAGCCATTTGCTTTTCCAACGATTCAAAATGAGTGATAATTTCTTTTAGTTTATCGATCATCCAATTGCTTCTGCCACATATTCTTTCCCGATCATTTTTTCATAATCATCACCAAAAGCTTCTTTCAATGCTGTAATGGCAACCTCAACCATATCATCTTCTGGTTGCTGAGTAGTAATATTTTGAAGCCATAATCCCGGTGCTCTTAATACTCTTAAAAAAAGACTGTTACTTGTTCTTGCTGTCACTTTTATAACTTCATAAGAAACACCAGCTACAAGCGGTATTAAGGGTAGATGAACCATCAAGCGGATAGGTAAGCTAATAAAACCGGTGAGAGTCATAACGATGGTATCTATAATTGAGAAAACAATAATCGCTGATAGTAAAACAATAAACATAAAACTGGTTCCACAGCGAGGGTGCTGAGTCGGAAAGGATTGAGCATTATTAATATCAATACTTTTCCCAGATTCAAAATTATAGACAACCCGGTGTTCTGCTCCGTGATATTGAAATAGGCGTCTTACATCTTTCATCAAAGAAATCAAAAAAAGATAAAGCACAAAAAATGTAATTCGAAACATACCTGAAATCATATTGAATGCCACTGCATCTTTTTCCACATCCAATAGTTTCGTTGTAATCCACATGGGAGCAATCATAAAAAGTGTTACAGCAAAAAATATTGCAAATACCGATGATAAAGAATCCAGCAATTTGTTGGGCTTTTTATCTTTTTCTTCCGGCATCGCAATATCAGCAGACCACTGCAATGTTGCCATCCCCATTTTCATGGCTTCAAATAAGCCGGCCATACCTCTGAAAATAGGTTTTTTCCATAAGGTTGATCGTTCTGTAATAGATTTAAAGCTATGACGATCTACATGCACTTTGCCATCTGGATCTCGGACAGCAGTGGCATAAGCACCAGGAACACGCATCATTACGCCTTCAATGACAGCTTGTCCTCCAACCAAAATGGTAGGTTTCATTATTAATAGTATGATTTTCTTAATCATAAAAAATGGTCTCAAAATAGACACACTATTCGTGAAACCATTCCTATTTTTTGTTTTATTGGTTTGCTTTGCCGTATTTCTTTTTAAACTGTTCAATACGTCCGGCTGTGTCAACCAGTTTTTGTTTCCCTGTATAAAATGGGTGACATTCTGAACAAATCTCTATGCGTTGGTCACCTATTACACTATATACTTGAAATGAATGACCACAGGAACAAACAACNTTGCCCAATTTNTATTCTGGATGTGTATTTGCTTTCATAGGTTACTCCCTATCTTATTCAATTTAATTGCTCTAAAACTTTCTTTACTCGTTTAATNCCTTCACGAATCACTTCTNNTCCTAAAGTGTAAGAAAAACGTATATGTCCCGGTGCGCCAAATCCATCCCCTGGAACAGTAACAACTTTTGATACATTTAAAATCACATCGCAAAGATCAAAAGAATCTTTTATTTTTTTTTCTTTAAAAGATTTGCCAATATATTTCGAAAAATCGGGAAAGGCATAAAAAGCACCGCCTGGTATATCACAATTAACACTTGGTAATGTATTAAGTAACGATACCATTAAATCCCGCCTGTCCCTAAATTTTTTACGCATAAAATCAACGGCAGATTGATCACCAACAAGTGCCTCTACGGCAGCTGCTTGTCCAATCGAATTGGCACAAGATGTGGCTTGTCCCTGTATTTTTNCCATTGCCTTTATAATTGATCTTTCACCAAATGCATACCCAATTCTCCATCCTGTCATCGCATAAGTTTTAGATAAGCTCATACAAGTAAGAACATTGGCATCGATACNTTGATCAATATTTAGTTTTTGAGAACTAGTGAATTCGCCATTAAAAACAAGTCTTTCATAACATTCATCTGAAATAACAACCCAACCATTATCTTTGGCAATACCAAGTAAATTGATAATAACTTCATTGGACCAAACGCTACCGGTCGGATTAGATGGCGAATTGATAATGATTCCTTTTACTCTATCAGTTATTTTTGATTTCAAATCTTCCATATTCGGTTCAAAGTTTTGTTTGGCATCTGTTTCAACTATTACTGGCGTAGCATCAGCAAGTGTTACAAACTCTGGGAAAGAAACCCAATAGGGCTTGAAGATTAATACTTCATCACCTTTTTCAAAGAGTGACTGGCAAACCAGATAAAGGCTCTGTTTTTCCCCGTTGGAAATAAGCACTTGATCTGGAAAAATNTCTAATTGATTNTCGCGTTTCAGTTTTGTACAAACTGCTTCCCGTAATTCAATTGTACCGGAACCTGCTGTATACTTTGTTTGACCTCTATCTAATGCTGCCTTGGCGGCATTTCGGATATTTTCCGGCGTATTGAAATCTGGCTGCCCTGCACTAAAGTTCATGACATCTATTCCTTGGGCACGTAATTCTTCCGCCCTNGATGTCATTTCAAGAGTAAAGGATGGTTTTACGCGCTGAACACGCTCAGCAAAAACAGTCATATTTATTTTTCAATTANAAGGNATGTTGTTTTTTATGATATTCTTCTGAATTGTAATTAATATTGGAAGAATCTTTTTTTATCTTTTTACCCCGTTTTTTTGGTATGTGTCTTGCTTTCTTTTTTCTAGCAACATTAGTNTGATAAGCTATTGTTTCATCTTCCTCAATTTCGAATTCTTCAGAAAGCACTTTTTTGCTTCTTTTTGTTGGCACTAAATCTTTGCCAGGGACTTTCTTTGGACGAGGTACTTTTTCTACATCAATTTCTTGTAAATCAGATTCAGCTATTGTTGTTTGTTCATTATTANTTTCCTTAGTTGCCTTTGCTTCTAGCTNTTGTAAATCTCCTTCATTAAAAGAAAATAATTCAGGATTGAATAAACCAAAAAGNGTCCCATAACCTCGAGTGATGCCATTCCCNATTCCTAAATAATTTGGNAATACAAAATTAGCACGGAATTCTCCATCAAAAGCACCCCAGTTATTTTCATCTACTTGTCGAGGAAACAGTGATGAAAGTGTAACTTTTGTAAAGATATTTTCTTCTAATTCCATCCCCATTTCTCTAGCCATAAATACGATATTCTGTCCAAGAAGGCGATTAAGAAAATTCACGCGATCAGCATTATTTAAATTCCGATAACGGTATCCTGTAGTCTGATTCAATGCTACCCAAGGTGTCACAAACCGATATCGAATCAATTTAGAAACTGGTTGAAATCTATTCTGATGCTCTTCAATTTCATTATCCAAAATTTGAAACGTAATATTACCAAAATCCAAAAAATCCATCTTTTTGGCAATTGCTTTAATGGAATCAACTCCTTCATTGATTCCGACAATATAAATCTGTTCATTCAAAATCTTTACTTGAACACGAGGATAAAGAAACTTTTGACGATATGATCCATCAAGCATTGGTACAATTTCCTCATCGGGGAATTGGTTCATCATAACACCTTTTACTTGATAGGGTGTTTTTCGTACAGGTTTATCTGTGAAGATTCGGACAGCAACTGTCCGTATTTCTGGGTATTTAGAACTCATATATATTCTCCTTAGCTTCTACACCAAGAGTAAATAGTAAATTTTACATGTTAATTTAGATTTATTGACTCATTGTTTCCATGAATTCTTCATTTGTTTTCGTTCGACGCATCCTATCTTGAATAAACTCCATGGCTTCAATGACATTCATGTCATTGAGCAATTTNCTAAGTATCCACATACGAGCTAAAACTTTTTTATCTAATAAAAGTTCTTCTTTTCTTGTGCCAGATCGAACCAAATCAAAAGAAGGATAAATTCGCCTATCGCTNAGTTTACGATCCANTACCAACTCCATATTACCCGTTCCTTTAAATTCTTCAAAAATAACTTCATCCATGCGACTACCTGTATCAATCAANGCTGTAGCAATAATAGTTAAGCTCCCGCTTTCTTCTGTATTTCTAGCAGCACCAAAAAATTGTTTTGGTTTTTTAAGAGCATTGGAATCAACGCCACCAGACAAAATTTTACCGCTATGTGGAATAACNGCATTATGTGCGCGGCCTAANCGGGTAATACTATCTAAAAGAATCACTACATCATNNCCGAATTCGACCATTCTACGTGCTTTTTGTATAACCATATCTGCTACAGCAACATGGCGTTCTGGCGGTTCGTCAAAAGTAGAGCTAATCACTTCTGCTTCAACATTCCGCTTCATATCTGTTACTTCTTCAGGTCTCTCATCAATGAGTAGAATAATCATTTTAACATTGGGGTGATTTTTTGTTATAGCATTAGCAATTTTCTGCAGCAATACTGTTTTCCCCGTCTTTGGTTGTGCTACAATGAGACCTCGCTGCCCTTTTCCAATTGGGGAAATCATATCCATAACGCGGGTGGATAAATCTTTTGGATTAACTTCCAAATTAAATTTTTCTTCGGGATAAAGGGGTGTAAGATTATCAAATAAAATTGCTCGTTGAAGCTCAGCAGGATCTTGGCTATTGACCGTGTCTACTTTTAATAAGGCATAAAATCTTTCCTTCGATTTTGGTGGACGAATCTGTCCAGAAACCTTGTGGCCTGTCCGTAACCCAAACCGTTTTATTTGTGAAGGGCTTACATAAATATCATCTGGCCCTGGGAGATAATTGAAATCAGGACTGCGTAAAAATCCATATCCTTCTTTTAGTACCTCCAAAACGCCCTCAGAAGTGACACCACCTTCCTTTTCATTTTGGCTTTCTAAAATTTTAACAATAAGCTGCTGTTTATTCATCCCTGAATGACTTTCGATATTCAGTTTTTCTGCGTGTTCTGATAATTCCTGGATCTTCAGTTTTTGTAATTCATTAACATTCATATAGAAATAACCTTAGTAATATTTTTTAAAAAATCTTTGTGATTGATTGATAATTTTGGGGAATTGCCTTGTGCAGACGATATAAAATCATGAAATACAAAGCAAAAGTAACTGATTGGATATTACATCAATTTAAAATAAAAAACCAAATTTATTGAAAACTAACCTTGCAATATAATGACTACCTAAAACGAGGGTCGGTCGGCCCGTTTTTTGTGTTATTTCTACNATATGATCCAAAGCGCTTTGAAATCGATNNATCACAACAAAATCTTTTAATCCAAAATTTGATAATTTCTGTGATAATTCATACCCCGACATTAGTCCCAGTTCCGGAGCACCGCTGATGACCAATTGATCAAATTTATTTTCTAAAGCCTTTACGACNAAATCTGGTTCTTTGTTTTTTTTCATAACAAATAATCCAAACGGTTTTTTATTGAAAATTTGACTCATGGTTTCTAAGNTTGACTGCAANCCATGAAAATTGTGTGCTACATCATAATAAATGGGATATTCTTTTTTCATCCTTTGTAGACGACCAGGCCATTTTACCTTATTTAAACCAGTATCAATAATTTCTTTTTTTATCTCAGGCATAAATGATTGGATTAATTCTATTCCTACCGATGCATTGATTGCCTGGTGGGTACCGATCAAAGGAATGTTAAATAATTGATCTTTCCTTTTGAATTTAGTCCCCCATTCAGTTATTTGAACCTTTGATGGAATTTCCACATTAATTACTGAAGCACCAACTTTTTCAGCTTTTTTTAATAATTGGTTCTGAACAGCGAGTACCTGAGGAGCTAAGACCAATGGGATATTTTTCTTAATTATACCCTCTTTTTCCCCAGCTATTGATAAAATATCATTACCCAAAATATCGCAATGGTCTAGTGAAACTGGTGTTATTACTGTCACATTAGGCTTAAGCACATTTGTTGAATCCAAGCGGCCTCCCAATCCAGTCTCAATAATAGCTATATCTATATTTTGGTTCGAAAAATGCTTGAAGGCCAATGCAGTTGTCGTTTCAAAAAAAGTAGACTTTATTTCATNAATATCAGATTTATACTGTTNAATAAATNGTACAATTTGAGCATTTTCAATTGGATTGTTATTTACTCTTATTCTTTCATTAAACCGAATTAAATGCGGCGAAGTATACAAACCCACCTTTAGACCAGCTGTNTTCAGTATTGATGAAATAATTGCACAGGTTGATCCTTTCCCATTTGTCCCCGCAATATGGACTGATTTAAAATTATTCTGGGGGTCCCCGCAACGCTTTAATAACTCAATAGTATGACTTAGCCCTACTTTTATCCCCAGGCGTTTTAAGTTATATAAATAATCTAAATGCGATTCAAAAACGGACACAGTGTCCTAAGTGTAGATTTTCAACTAACTCTCTGTGAGATATTGTTCACGAGAATATCGGAACTTTACAATCGCTTTATATATTGAATCGGCTATATTCTGACGGTACTTAGTATTGCGAAGATTTTTTTCTTCATTCGAATTGGTTAAAAATCCTGTTTCAATTAAAACATTTGGCATACTAGCACCAATCAAAACATGAAAACCAGCTTGTTTAACACCGCGGTTTCTAGATTTGACTTTTTTTCCCATTTCTTCTTGGATAATTGCTGCCAGATCTTCACTCTCTTTCATAAAAACACTTTGCGCCATAGTGGCTACAATCAGGTTTTCCCCTGAAAGATCCTGATAATTATTTTTAGATCGGTCCTCTAATTTAATAACCTCATTTTCACGTGAAGCTACTTCTATGGCATCTTCCGTCTTTCCTGGTCTTAATAAATAGGTTTCAAATCCATACGCTGTTTTGTTGGGATTAGAATTCAAATGGACACTGACAAAAACTTTGCCATTAGATTCATTCGCTATTTTTGTACGTTTCCATAAAGGAACCCAGATATCTTCTTCACGGGTATATATTACTTTTAATTTTGTATTTTTTTCCAATAGCAAACCCAATCGTTTGACGATATCCAATGCAATATCTTTTTCTTTTGTCCCCTTTCTTCCTATTGTTCCTGGATCTTTCCCTCCATGCCCCGCATCCAAAACAACTGTATCCAATTTCCAGCGATCTTTTACTTGTTTAATACGCGCCATACTTCCACCCATAGGTGTACGCAAAGAAATCACAATTTCACGTGGATCACTACTTTGATAAAGTTCATGACTTTGTACTTTAGTACGCATTTGAAAAGCTAGCTGTGCTGTCTGGCCAAGCTGGTCAGCTGCGATATTTTGAACAACTCCTCGCGTATCACTTCGCCGAATTTCAGTTGTATCTACAAGGCCACCTGCCACTGTTAAATAAAACCAGCCATTTTCATGAAAAAATGAACTGATATTACCCTCAGGAAATGTGTTACGTGTACGAATACGCAATATTGTACCATTTGCTTTTTGAGATATTTCCACACCCATAATTGTAAATTCTTTCATATCAATATCTAAAACCATTCGGCGTGGATCATAGTTAATGCCTGGTAAGACTGTCCGTCTTAGAATATCAAAGAAGGATTCAGCTGGTAGAAAAATATCATTCTGTTTCCCAATTGCGTACATAGGCATTTGATAAATCTGCTCATCTATCAAGATAAAACTNCTGTTTCCAGAAATTTTGATTCGATGATTATCAATATAAAGCACCATTTTCCCTCTATCTTTATTGATAAAAGGGTCTCGTTTTGCTAGAATTCGAGAAATATCCTTAGTGGAGACATATGTTCCGCGGAGACGATCCAGGGTTGTGATATCATCCATGGAATTATTAACACGGTTTACAACGCGAATTGAGCCAGAAATTCCAACGGAGAAAATGAAACTTAAAAACAAGAAAACGTTAATAAAGGTGCGTTTCATGATATAGAAATTATCCTAGCCTAAGAATGGAATCAATAAGCGGTCATAAATTTGGTTAGGAAAAATAATATTAATCAAAATATCAAAATTTGTATCGANAGAAGATGAGAATTTATGTTCAAAAGCATCTGATAAATAATTTTTCAANCACAAAATAATTAAAATATATTNTAAAAATATAAAAACACTTTAAAACAAAAGCGCCCCGACAAATGCCGAGGCGCTTATTTAACTTACTTTTTGGTGCTTATTTCTTATTGTACCAAAAAACGATGAGCATCAAAGCAAGCAGGCCTGCAAACCCGGCATCACCGAATTTGCTCATTAAGTCGCCNAGTCCAGCAATGACACCAAAGTAGTCGTCAAAGAGAATACCAACTACAATGCCGAGTACCACTAGTCCTTGNAATAGGCTNGTGATATCACTCACGAACGAAGTTATACTTTCAAAGGCCTTATTCATTTGTTAACTCCTAGGATTATTATAGCAGACGGGGGCCAAAAATAGGACCCCGTAATTCTACTGATTAACCTGCGAAAGAAACNAANATTAATAAGGCTAACAGACCGGAAAACCCGCCATCTAAGAACGAGTCTACCAGATCAACAATACCGCCTATGGGATCAAACCCTGTTGAATATAGGATGTTTACAAATACAAACATCACAATGAGAGCTTTGACTANGCCAACAACGGCATTGGCAACACCTTGTACGGTTGAAGTAAAATCAGCCATTTAGGTTCCTCCTTGGTTAGGTTTAATTGAACAATAAAAAAGGGACAGGTCTCCCTGGTCCCCTCTTGGTTCAATTCTTTCGCGTTTCATGTATGTGGTTTTCTGTTCCACTATCATTTGATTCGCTGAGAATTTAACTCCAATTTNGATTTATTCAATATTTTTTGAANAAACCTAAATTTCACACCTTTTCTCTTCATGAAACACCTTAGGAGTAATTAAAATCCATATCTAATTTCTTAATTGAAATTCTAAAGNATTCATGCCAGAAAAAATAATTTCGCATATTTTAGGTCTCGAAGTACTCGANTCACGAGGAAATCCAACTATTGAAGTAGATGTTCAATTAAACGATGGCTCTTTTGGAAGAGCCATNGTTCCATCTGGTGCATCTACTGGTAAACATGAAGCAGTTGAACTGCGAGATGGAGATAACAAGCGTTATATTGGCAAGGGGGTTTTAAATGCGATAGACAATGTGAATAAAATCATTGCTAAACAACTTATCGGTATGAATGCTTTAAACCAGGCCAAAATTGATCAGACAATGATTGCCCTAGATGGCACTCCTAATAAAAGCCGTTTGGGCGCCAATGCCATTTTGGGGGTATCAATGGCTGTGGCCCATTCAGCAGCACAGGCTTGTAATCAACCACTATACGTTTATCTTGGCGGAGATCAAGCTACTACATTACCAATTCCCATGATGAATATTTTAAATGGTGGTTGTCACGCGGACAATAATGTTGATATCCAAGAATTCATGGTATTACCTATTGGTGCGGAATCTTTCTCTGAAGCTTTGAGAATGGGTACAGAAACATTCCATCACCTAAAATCTGTGTTAAAGCAAAAAGGACTCAATACAGCAGTAGGTGATGAAGGGGGCTTTTCGCCCAATCTACGCTCTAACGCAGAGGCTGTTGAAGTGATTTTGGAAGCTATCGAAAAAACGCCCTATGCTCTAAGCAAAGATATATGTTTGGCTCTAGATGTGGCTGCAAGTGAAATTTATCGAGATGGTTTATATCATCTTCCCTCTGAGAAAAAACAATATTCATCAGCGGCAATGGTGGATTATCTCAAATCATTAGTAGATCAATATCCCATCGTATCTATTGAGGATGGGCTAGATGAAAATGACTGGCCNGGTTGGCAATTACTTAACAATGAGCTTGGTAGCCGNATTCAAATTGTTGGGGATGANCTTACCGTTACAAATATCACCCGTTTTCAGCGAGCCATAAACGAAAACGCCATGAACGCTATCTTGATTAAGCTTAACCAGNTTGGATCGGTTACNGAAACAATTCAGGCAATTAAATTAGCAAAATCCAATAATTACGGCGCTATTATTTCTCACCGTTCTGGCGAAACTGAAGATGTTACGATCGCCGATTTTTCGGTAGCCATGGGCATGGGGCAGATTAAAACTGGTTCTGCTTCACGAACTGATCGGGTTGCTAAATACAACCAACTCCTTCGAATAGAAGAATCCCTAGGAACCAATGCAAAATATCCGGGGATAGAGGTGCTTGCCCGTTCATGAAACACCGTGGNAAATCCAGTCATGTTANAAGAAAAAGATCATTAGGTGTATCTAGCATTGATGTTCAAAAACGAGTGATTCGCGCTATATTGGTGATNGGTGCTTTAGCTCTACTAATTATTTTCTTTTTTGGCAACCACGGACTCTATCAGTTATATGGACTAAAAAAAGAACGGGCTAAAATCCAAACTAGGATTAATGAACTCAGAGAAGAAAAACTACAGCTAGAGGATGAAAAAATAAAGCTGAAAACAGACTATAAATATATTGAAGAATTAGCCCGTGAAAAATATCGTATGGCTAAAAAAGGTGAAAAAGTGTTTAAAGTTATTGAGAAGAACAAANAAGATTAATCTTTTTCAAGGTCTTTTCCCAAATGCCTGCTNTGGAAATACAAATCTTCTTTTTCTTCTTCCGTTAAATTATCGTAACCAACTTTATTGATTNTATCCAACAGACGGTCTACTTTCTGCTGCATATTCATTTTTCGTGTTTCTTTTTTTTCTTTTTTTCTTTGTTTTACATCAATCACTTTCGAATTAATCCATAACAACATCTTTGGCCATGTCCAAGGTGATTTAATATAAATGTACCCAATCACCATCCCTGAGAGATGTGTTACGTGGCTAATATTGGACCCCGACGTTCCCATTGAAGAGATAAACGCCATTATACCCAAAAAGACAACAAAATATTTTACTTTGACAGGAAACAAAAAATAGATCAAAATTTTGCGATTAGGAAACATAAGTCCGTAGGCCAACAGTAAACCGTATATGGCACCGCTGGCACCAATTAAAATCGTAAAAGGTTTATTAATATTGAATAAAAGCCAAATCAAACCTGATCCTATNCCNGTAATGAAATAATATTTTATAAATCCCTCNCGACCCCATAGTGATTCCATCTCAGAGCCAAACATCCATAATACAAACATATTCATAAAAATATGAAAGAAATCAGCATGAATGAACATATAGGTTNCTGGTTGCCAAACCATGGGCCATACAGTCTCCGCAGAAAGACCAAAAATCTGTGCCAAATCCAGCTGGTTTTTAGCAATCACACGAAATAAGAAAANGATTGTATTGACAATAATTAGAACTTTAATTACTTCTGTGAAATATCGTGGCCGGAAAGCAATATTACCCTGTTCTGATTGGAATTGGTATCGCATATCTATTTATAAAATTTCAGTAATTTATACNAATTCAAAGTTAAATCCGTTATCATTTTATTGATGAAGAATTTCAGAAGCACGAAACATTCGATCACTCGCTTGGAGAATTTTTAATTTTAACCTAGGCGAATAATTTGGGTATTCCTCTAAAAAGTGGTTTACAATTTCTACTGATGATAATGAATGATGCCCTGCTAAAGTGGCATTAATAAACCGGGCCGGAAAGAAAATATCCCCCGTTTTTTGGATTTCCTCCAGTATTTCCAAACTTGGCCGGATATATTTTTGAGCAGATCTGGCTCGCAGGGGGTGGTGAAGATAACCCACCGCCTGTTGAACCCACGGTTCTCTAGCTCTATTTTCCTCTTTTTTTAGACTTTCAAAAAATGAATCCCTAACGGATTCNTCATTGGAGAGAGCTGGCATGACAAACATGAACCGTGATTTACGATCAGGATTTTTTATTCTTTCTAGTTGTGTATTTAGTATATCTGCTGTTTCGGATTTTTCCCGAATAGCTAATTCAGCAGCCATATACATATAATCACGTTCTGAAAACTTGATCCCAGAAATAGAATCACTTTTCATCCAAACATTTTGTAGCCAGGAAATACCGCTATTTGTTAGCGTAATAGAACGTAGGGCACGAAAAAAAGAAGATTTTAAAGATACTGTTTGGGCATTATACAAATGAGTTTTTAATGCTGTTTCTAATTTCAAAGCAATTGCTTGTCTTTGGTAATCCAATAAATAATGCCAAAATATATCAGTCAANATTCCTAGTATACGTTGAATGTTCAAAATATCTGTTTCTGTTTCTAATGCCCTTATGGCTAGCTGGATCAAATCATTAGGGGGTGAAAAACCATAGAGCATATCCTCCCAAAGATTGAGCCATGCNATCCCTCTTTTCATTGGATCGTTCAATTCCGGAAGATGCGCTAACAGGTATTCCCGGGTAGTCTTATCCATTCGAAAATATCCATAGCCGATACCTTCTCCATTTGGCAAAATATAATTTGGCCTCTGAAGACCTTTNGTCTCGGGTACAATAACTGATTTNTTATTTAAATATACCGGAATCACGATATCTGAGTCANTATATCCAAGGTGTACATTTAGGTATTGTTTCCAAACCCGGTTTTTTTTCTTTGGGTCAAATTGTTTTAGCTTTAATCTTCTAACAGTACCATTTGGTGTNAAATCAATAGCAACATCAATAATAGGCCGATCCGGCTCTTCAACCCANATTTTACTCCAAGATGCCANGTCTTCCTTTGATAATTCATCTAATATTTGAATCAGATCTAACCAGGTTGCATTCCNATAACTAAATTGTTTTAAATATTTCTGCATTCCATTTCGAAATATTTCTTTCCCGACCAGTAATTCCAGATGTTTCATTACTACAGGTGCCTTGGAATAAATAATAGCNCCATAAAGTGTCCCTGCCATATTAAGGTTTTCTANTGGTTGGCGAATTTGATTNGCGCCCGAGCTTCTATCCACACCATAAGCGGAANAATAATGACTTAAAAACCGCAGATCATGGTTGATCTCAGGGAAAGAGGGGTTCACAATTTTCCCTCCCATAAAATTGGCAAATACTTCTTTAGTCCATACATCATCAAACCAGTTCATGGTCACTAAATCACCAAACCACATATGGGCTGTCTCATGCGCAATCAGACCAGCGCGACCAAGGTGTTGAGATTTTGTTGCTGATTCATCTAAAAATAAACTTACATCTTTATAGAAAATTGCACCCGGGTGTTCCATGCCTCCATATTGAAAAGCTGGAATCAGAACAAAATCAAATTTATGGAATGGATAATCNATACCAGTATATTCTTCCAACCACGCTATTGCACTGCCGTGCAGATTGAAAATGGTCTCTGAATTGCGTGAGACTTTTTCTTCATCTGTTTCACGGTGGTACATAACCATTTTCCTTCCGTTGCGTTCGGCCGTTAACTTTTGAAATTTTCCCACTGCAAAAGCCAGGAGATAAGTACTGATGGGCTGTGTTTCCCCAAAATAAAAAACCCGTTGATCTTTCTTTTCAACTTCATCCAATAACGGCCCATTGGCAACAGCCGTCCATTCCTTTGGAATATAAAGGGTTAATGTATATCGACCTTTCAAGTTTGGCTGGTCAAAACATGGTATTGCCGTTGCTGCGCGGTCAGGTACAAAAAGTGTATATAGAAATTCATCATTGCGGTTTAAAGACATGTCACCAACTCTAAATTCAATTTCAATTTGATTTTTGCCCAAATTGAAAAAAGAACCATCAATTATAATATGCTGGTTTTCCGCTAGATAATTTGAAGACCTACCATTGATCTTAACAGTGTGGATATATTCCTCCGGCTGGCGAAAATCCAATACTATATTTTGGCTTATATCAGATAAATCGAAACGAATCGTTTCCAAGCCCAATATAGGATGTTTAATTGTCTCGGGTATGTTTAATGTAATATCATATTCCAAATTGGAAATCGTTTTGCTACGATGCTGAGCTAATTCCCATGANACACCTGGCGATGTATCAACTAACTCATTATCACATCCACATAGGATAAGCCAAATGAAGCCAAATAAAAAATTTTGCTTCATTTTTTTTTCATCTTCGGCAATTTCAATGAGCGAACCCAATTAATGGGATTCAATATTGGCGTTTGCTTACTAAAAGGCGCTTCCGGAACTTTCAACTGGGCTCGTTTATAAAGTTTGACTTTTATATCAAATGTTTCTTGNGCTTTGATCAATTCCAAGGCAGCACTAATGAAAAAATCCCTTGGCAAGATGCCTTTAATACTTGAAAAGCCATATTTTTTGAGACTATCTCTGATGATGGTTGTACAGCTACGTTTTAAAAAATTGAAATCCCGATATTTTTCTGGTTCCTTAGGATCAGGTGGTGTTGCATGGATCTTTTTAAGTTCATGGTGATTAATTTCCGCCAAACGATNTGTATCCAGACCTTCCACTCTAATAACATGGATGGTGCGCATGAAGTTTCTTCCAAATTTATCTAAGTAAGCTGTTCCATCTCCCATAATTTGATATTTACCTGTATGGGGAGACGCGGCAAATTCTCCCAGTGCNGGGCGGTACATATATTCGGCTTCATCCATTAATTCATTCTCATTAATTAAATGAGAAAAATTAAAAAACTCTCCGTTTACATTGATGGCGTTATGTCCAAATGTAGAGGTAGAATATTTTACTAATCTTTCATTATAATATATTTCCACAAAAGACGTNGCTGTTTTCGGTTTATCNGGCCACATAATAATAATTGGTTTGTGTGTTTCGTAATCTTTTTGTGGTAGCATGCGAACACAAACGGACTGGTCACGCCAGTGAATTATATATCCCTGCCAAATTCTGTAACCCTCCAACAGACGTTNACCAGTATCTGTTTCTAAAAACACGCTACCATTATGCGACCTTAATTTCCCCTTGTATATCATCAAGAAAACATTTCACGTAAAATTTGAATAGATTTCAAATTTCTAATGCCATCAAAATGAATCCCAAGNCNAGTATTCAAATAATCGCTAATCACTTTCCGATCCTTTGGAGTAATTGTGAGTCCCATATGTATACCGCTTTGGCCGTTTTCAAAAAATTTAAAAACAGATTTTGTGTTAGGTCCTGCATAGGGATTAGGTAAAGGGGTATAATCCAACTCNGATTGATTAAAATCTGGTTTAAATCCTAACAATTTCAAAAGTTGGTATTGGTAAAACCAATANGCCAAATTCAATTGTTTTTCTTCTTTTTCAATTGTGATTAAAGTTTTTACCAATTCATCATATAAATCAGGATGGGCATCATTATCTATTAGACATTTATCGGTGAATTCAATTACGGNCATGGCATAGGNGATTTTTTTTAGGTCCATTGGTATGGCTGACCATGAATGGGAAAATGATGCTTTGGACACAGTTTGAAGGTCACGGGTTTCTTTATAATAATAAACCAAATCCAAACAATTAATCGGTTGAAAATAAGATCCCATTGGAGATTTTTTTCTGTGAGCACCATGNACGATAAAACTGACTTTACCNATNTCACGAACAAAACATCGGGCGATAATACTGGATTCACTATAAGGAAACCGCTTCAGAACAATGGCTACTGAATTGGTTATCATGGTGTGGTAAAGTTTACAATCAGTAAACTTTCAGCCCATCAATAGGCTTTAGCAAAAATAACTTCGTGGCGGGCTGGGGTCCCGGTATAGATACATTTTAATCCTTTGGGATTTTCATCAAAAGGTATAACTCGGATGGTTGCCTTGGTGTCCTCTCTGATCGCTATTTCACTTTTTTCTGTTCCATCCCATCCGCAACGAATAAAACCACCTTGATTTGCAATTACATCCTTGAATTCATCATAAGTTGTAACGGTATGTGTATTTTCTGATCTAAAGGCTTTAGCCGATTCAAACAATGCCGTTTGAATTTCATCCAATAATTGTGGTACTAAACCAGCAATTTTATTTTTTTGGATAATTTGTTTTTCACTGTTATCCCGCCGAACAAGAACCACTTTATCATTTTCAATATCTTTGGGACCAACTTCAAGCCGTAGCGGAACACCCTTCATTTCCCATTCATTAAATTTGAAACCAGGACTATCCTTCCGCCAGTCCTCATGTACCCGGACACCAGCGGTACGAAGATCAGATAAAATAGGGGTCAAATAATCTTGTATGGACTGTTTATTTTCATCCCTGAAAATTGGTACGACTACAACCTGATATGGTGCGATTTTTGGTGGAAGTTTAAGGCCCTTATCATCACCATGAGTCATAATTACGCCCCCAATCAGGCGTGTACTTACGCCCCAGCTGGTAGCGTAAACCATTTCTTCTTTATTGTCTTTAGTTTGAAACGTTACGTCGAAAGCTCTAGCAAAATTCTGCCCTAAATTATGTGATGTCCCTGCCTGTAGAGCTCTTTTATCACCCATCATTGCTTCGATAGCATAAGTTTGCTCCGCACCAGCAAATTTTTCAGATTCAGATTTCAATCCAGTGTAAACAGGCATNGCAAGGTAATCCTCAGCAAGTTGTCGGTATAATTCTAAAATGAGCAGTGTTTCTTCTTCAGCCTCCTTACCTGTAGCATGTGCAGTATGCCCCTCTTGCCAGAGAAATTCTGTTGTTCGTAGAAAAAGACGTGTACGCATTTCCCAACGCACCACATTGGCCCATTGATTGATGAGTAATGGTAAATCACGGTAAGACTGAATCCATTTTTTGTACATAGCCCATATCACTGTTTCTGATGTGGGACGAATAATGACCTCTTCTTCCAACTTTGACTCTGGGTCCACAATAATCCCATTTTGTTCGTCTAACTTTAGACGTGTGTGGGTTACTACTGCACATTCTTTGGCAAATCCTTCTACATGTTCTGCTTCTTGAGCCAGAAAAGACTTAGGTATAAGTAAGGGGAAATAGGCATTCACATGACCTGTCCCTTTGAGCATGGAATCAAATATTTCTTTAATATTATCCCACAAAGAAAATCCATAAGGTTTGATCACCATGGTACCTTTGACAGGGCCATAATCAGCCAGGCCAGCCTTAGTCACCACATCAGTATACCAGGCTGCATAATCTTTACTTTGAGGAGTTACGCTTTTTGACACGTTTAATTTATCATATAAAACTAAATATGAAATTACCGGGTTCAAAAAGGCCTTCCAATGAAATTTCTTTTATCATTTAATTGAGTGCTATATTGATTGAGCGTTACTTTTGCCCCAAGTTATTTCAAAATTTNAAAAGAGGATATTCCGGTGAAATCATTAAAAGTTTTTTTTCTCATATTCCCTTCTATCATATTTTTTTCCTGTGAAACCAACATCGCAGATCTCATTATTCAGAACGGTATGGTATATACTGTAGATGAATTCAAACCCANAGCAGAAGCAGTTGCAGTGAAAAACGGTAAAATACTGTCCGTTGGGACAATAAATAGCATGCGTTCTTTGATTGGAGATAATACTAAGATGCTTGATTTAAAAGGCGCTACCATGGTACCTGGTTTAATTGAAGGACACGGTCATTTTATGGGCGTGGGTTACGCTAAAATGCGCTTAGATCTATTATCTATTTCCAGTTATGATGAACTGGTAGATATGGTAGCCGNTGCAGTTAAAGAAACTGAGCCAGGAGAATGGATTCTTGGACGTGGCTGGCATCAAAGTAAATGGTCGCCGGCACCTANCCCAGTGGTAAAAGGATTTCAGACTCATCAAAAACTAAGTGAAATATCACCAGATAATCCTGTATGGCTTACCCATGCTAGCGGACACGCTGGATTCGCCAATGCGGAAGCGATGAAAATTGCTGGAGTTACAGCTGAATCCGAATTTGGGTTTGGTGGTGAAATCATCAAAGATCTGCAAGGAAATCCAACCGGGATATTCAATGAGCGTGCACAAGGATTAATTAACCGGCATGTACCAGAGCAAAGTGATGGTAATAATGATAAAGCACTAAAANTTGCAGTTCAAGCCTGNTTAGAAAATGGTATAACATCATTTCAAGATGCTGGATCAGGCCGCAGTTCCATCGCTACTTATCGAAAAGCTATACAGAACAACAACCTAAAAATTCGTCTTTACGTAATGCTGACAAGTCAGGANACTGAACTGCTGCAAGATTGGTATAGAANTGGCCCTGAAATCGGCACCGGGAATGACTACCTGACTATACGTTCTATCAAGCTGAATGCTGATGGGGCGCTTGGTTCACGCGGTGCTTGGTTATTAGAAGAGTATATTGACCGCCCAGGACACTTTGGTATGGCCACCCAATCAATGGAGTATGTTTATGATGTGGCAACAAATGGGCTGAATAATGGATTCCAAGTTAATACTCATGCAATTGGTGATCGCGCCAATCGTGAAGTATTAGACCAATATGAAAAAGTATTTAATCAGAATCCAGACAAAGCAGAAGATCATCGATGGCGTATCGAGCACGCTCAGCATATTGACCCTGCAGATATTCCTAGGTTTGGCCAAATGGGAGTAATCGCCGCTATGCAAGCGATTCACTTATCCTCTGATCGTCCCTGGGCTATAAACCGTCTAGGGAGCAAGCGCATTGTAGATGGTGCATACGTATGGCGAGATCTTATGGATACAGGTGCGGTANTGGTCAACGGTACAGATGCACCAGTTGAACGGATCGATCCCATTGCCTCAATATATGCAAGTGTTACACGNCGGACATTATCAGGTATGCCCAAAAATGGATATGAGCCAAAACAAAAAATGACACGGTTAGAAGCACTAAAAAGTTATACAATTAATGCTGCTTTTGGTGCTTTTGAAGAAAACATCAAGGGTTCGATTGAAGTCGGAAAATATGCTGATTTTACTGTNTTATCCCAAAATATTATAACGGNCCCGGAAAATTCNNTACTTGATACNAAAATTNTTTATACTATTGTAAATGGGNAAATAGTATACCAAGCAAANTAATTTTNGTNCTTTCTTNCCAAATGNNNGNTCTTNNGACNNNAANAATTGATTAGTCAAAATCAAAAAAAACTGATTCGTTCGCTCCACAAAAAAAAATTTCGCGAGCAACATAATCTTTTTATCATCGAAGGTATTCGTTCACTACAGGAGGCACTAAATACAAAATCGCAAATTAAATTAGTTGTCAGTACAGAAGAATTTTCAAAAAATAACCTGAGTCTGATTAATCAACTGGATTCAAGTCAGAATAAAACAATTACAAAAACTGAACTAAATTATCTTTCTCCTTCCAAATCGCCTTCGGGTATTCTAGCTATTTACAAAACACCACAGTACACAAAACCCAATTGGGAAGAAAATATCATTTTTTTAGATCAAGTTTCAGATCCGGGGAACATGGGGACTATTTTAAGATCAGCCTGCTGGTTCGGGATCAGTCAAGTGGCACTTTCTGATGGATGCATTGATCCTTTTAATCCCAAAGTGGTCCGAAGCGCAATGGGTGCCCATTTTTGTCTTTCATGGATGGGAACAATAGAATTAAAAGATATAAAAAACCTCGAAATTATTGGTGCGGACTTGCAAGGGGTAGGAATTGATACTATGAAAAAAATACCAAAAAATTGGGTCCTTGCCATGGGTAGTGAAGCCCATGGGCTAAGTAATGATGTCAAAGCACAACTGGACCAAACAATAACAATCCCCAAAATTGGAATCGGAGAATCCTTAAATGTAGGCGTGGCAATGGGTATTTTACTGTATCGTTTAACACAATAAGCGGATGTTTCTCCATTTAGTAAGATTGCCGTAACTTCCAATATGATAAAAAGAACGGATACAGATCCTCATGAACCAGACCCTATCAGTAAAGTTTGCATTTGGGATCGTTTTTCTATCGGTCCTTTTAGCGCTGATTATTGGCTCAATATTCGGTGCTCTGGATCCGTCTATCCTCACTGGCTCTAAGCCAGGTCTTTCCACCTATTTTGCTATGTTTGTTGGGCAGGGATTTTTAGCTGTTCCCATCATTGTTTTTTTAGTCCGAAAAAAATACCCTCTTTTTGAATCATTACGCTTTAACCCAGTATCAAAGAATACAATATTAGCAACTTTGTTATTTTCTTTGGGTGCCATGGTGATTTCAGATGAAATAAATATTCTCGTCGATATGGTGATTCCTATGCCTGATTCATTTCTAAAGGTCGAAGCCATGATGACGCCCGATAATCCTTTATCTTTAGTTTTGCTTATTTTCACCGTCGTTATTTTGGCTCCCATAGGGGAAGAAATTTTATTTCGAGGATTCCTGCAAAAATACCTAGAAAATGCCTGGGGTGATATTACCCGGGCTATTTTATTTTCAAGTCTCTTCTTTGCGGCAATTCATTTTAATCCTTACTGGATGATACAGATTTATTTTCTTGGTGTCCTCCTTGGATATCTCGCCTGGAAAACCAATTCTGTTATTCCCTGCATCATTTTTCATGTTACTATAAACGGCACATCTTTACTATTTACATCTTTGGGAGATTCCTTTGAATCTTTCATTCTTTGGCATGGTCACTTAAATCCTATTTTGCTTGTGCTTGGTATATATCTTTTCTGGACTGGTTTTAAACATCTAAAAACAGCACAGGTGAATTAAAATGAAAAAAGAAATGTTTGGAACCGAAATCAATCTTTTGCGCGATACATTCAGACGTCTTCTCCGGCGTCACGCAAAAACGAATATTATTAAGTTAATTAACAAAACACATCCTGCAGATATGGCTTTAATATATCGCTATTTCAACGAAGGGGAGCAGGATGCTATTTTTAATTTGATGAAGCCTTCGGAAGCCACAGTAGAATTTTTGAGCGAACTAGATGAAGCTATTACAATACGTCTATTAGAACAGGAAGATCCACAGCATATGGCGTCCATTTTGGAAGAAGCCAGTTCAAATGAGCAGGCCTATCTCATGGGTTTGGTTAACGAAGAATACGCTGCATCTGTTATTAAACTTCTCCAGACCGAAGAGCAGGAAGAACTGGAAGAATTGATGGCTTATCCCGAAGACAGTGCTGGAAGCCTTATGTATACAGATGTGTTCACACTGCATGAAAATACAAAAGCCCAGGAAGCGATTGCTGCGCTTCAGGATCATGAAGAAGCGGAAATGGTCTTTTATTTATATGCTATAGACAATAATGAAATATTAACTGGAGTGGTTTCTCTAAGGGATTTAGTGACAACGCCGGGCAATACTATGCTTAAAGATATTATGTCTCGCAAAGTACACGCCGTACGGCCCGAAATTGATCAGGAAGAAGTGGCACGAATCGTTTCTCAATATAATTTTCTTGCTGTGCCGGTGGTGGATTCTGATGAAAAATTATTGGGGATTGTGACAGTGGATGATGTGGTAGACGTTATCCGTGAAGAAGCTACCGAAGACTTTCTCCAAATGGTNGGTGCCGGTAAGGATCGGGAAATNNTGTTAAAGTCTTCATGGGATAACGCTCGAATGCGTTTACCTTGGCTATTTGCCAGCTGGATTGGTGGAATTCTGGCAGCATTTATCATTGGTNTTTTTGACAATGTACTTCAAAGTACAATTGCACTTGCNGCATTTATACCTGTAATTATNGGTATGGGAGGTAATATNGGCACCCAATCTTCAACGATTATTGTACGCGGTTTGGCNACAGGTCGGGTGGGATTTGAAAATTCAGTTAAAATTTTATTTAAGGAAATCCGNGTNGGTTTAATTCTTGGGGTTTTATACGGAGTGCTCTTAGGTATTTTTACATTATTTCAATTCCTAGAGGCATCGCCCATGCTAGGTGTTGTAGTAGGTTTAAGCATTTGTTTCTCCATGATCATCGCTGCTACAATTGGTTCGCTGGTACCATTAATTTTAAACCGTTTTGATATTGATCCTGCGATAGCAACTGGCCCTTTTGTAACTACTGCAATTGATNTTTTGGGTGTTACNCTTTATTTTTTAATTGCTGGTTATTTCATCGTTATCACTTAATTATTATTTATCATGATCAGGGGTATCCCATTTCTCCTTTTTATAACTATCATTTGTGGGCANAATTATTCAGCAAATGTATATGGATTACCAATGGCCAAAATCCAGTACAAATCAATTTCAGATTCGATTACACTAAAGGTTGAGACTATTGGANTAATTGATGCTATTTGGCCCATCAAAAACGCCTACACGACGAACTTTGATACAACACACTTCGGATTAATAACATTCAAAAAGAAAATTAAACAAGATAATCTCAAGCAATCTGTTTTAATCGAATTGAAGAATGAAGTACTCCACTATAATAATCAAACTANNGATAGGNCTGATTCCACTCAAACAATGTTTACTATGTTTGCCAGATTAAACCGGCAGCACCAAGAAATACTTGATACAAAATGGTTTGAAATTGATCACGAGGGCAAACCGATGCGAGGNAGATTTTTATGGGGAGAAACAGAAACAATCAAAGTAGGTAATACAAATATATTATGNGACCATATCCGCATGGATATGGAGTATTTAAATGNATCAAACGGATTTTTAGAGAGTACCGACCGCTTAATGCATTATGCGCCTGANCCAGATGCAGTACGCCAAATCTGGGTGGAACGAAATGGAAATCGTCGTATTATCAAAGTAAGTATGACAGCATACGGATTTCCATTTAATTTCGTAATACAAAATGAGTAAACAACCTTTTTTAAATACCTACGGAAAGCAAATATTAATCTGGTCTGTCATCACTGCGGTTATTGGTATTGCCTTGAAGATGGGGATTGATCAAAAAGTNGTTGTTTTTGGAACAATTGTTATTGGTGTCTTTACCCAAGCATTCGCTGGATTAGCAGCGCTAATTGCTACCATTCCATTAATTGGTCCCTTTATCATTAAAGTATTGGCCATTCCATTTTTCTGGATTTTAAATGCACTGGGNTATTTTGTTGGGGCCGTCGCTATAAAAAAAGGTTATCGAAGCGAATTCACCAAATCCCGCATACTTACCCTGGCAGTATTGATAGGAATAATTATCGGCTATATTATCGGGCATTTGATCCCAATGCGCTAAATTTCCAACCAATAAATNATGAATATACTTGTTTTACACGGCCCTAATCTGAATCTGATTGGTTCTATTTCAGCCNATATTGGCCAACGGATAACTTTAGACAAAATTAATACTGGCTTGCGTCGTCATGTTCGCAATTCGGAAATCAATTTAAAGATTATGCAAACACATAAGATATTTCAGGCGATCAATGTTATCCAACGAAATCGTAATTGGGCTGATGGCATGCTTTTCGCACCGATGGCATGGGCAAGATATGAATATTCTATTGTTGAGGCGTTACAGATCGCTGATATTCCAACGATCCAATTATTATTTCCAGATGGATTTAGTGATATAGACAAAGACAATTCAATATTCTCTAATACATGTAAATCAACTATAAGTGGGGCCCCAGATCAAGTCTATATTGATGGGATAAACGCTTTAAAGAAGCTAGCCTGATTCATTGAAAAAGCATTTGTTCTTAATATTGGTCGCTTTTGTGGCCTGCACAAAACCCCTGTATGAATCTCCCCGCCCTGAATTACCTATTGTAAACAATGTTAATCCTTTCATTAGTATTTCCAGTAACGGTCTTACAGCAACAATTATTACCGATCGGGAATTGACNGGGNTGGACTCTTTGACATATTTAGCAAAACAGCCTATTCCCTTGAAAGATTTAATTGAAATTTCTCACCCGGGATTACATGATTCTTCCATNGTAATGTATGCAAATGTGCTTACTTCGAAAATAACGGATAGGGAATTAACGCGTTCCTTATCCAAGCTAAAAAACCACAACGATGAAATCATGGTCACCTATACAATGGATACAAGCGTTATAATGCCCAAAATTCGTGCTTTTTTAGCCAAAACTGATCCTAGCCACCCTATTGAGCCATTATTTGATAAAGGCGGCATTATCCCCGATTTTTACCATATNTCACCAACAANTGCATTAATACTGCCTTGCAAAGGACTATCTGTGCCCCAAAAAGCCTCCAGGCTACCCAATGCCCCTAGAAATTATCGCGCNGGTATTCATCGGGGTATTGACTTTTTTTCTGACTGGGGTACAGCGGTACAAGCGGCGACGGACGGTATTATTATTCGTTCCGATTTAGATTTTGAAGAAGTTCCTGCTGATTTCAGACTTAAAATTCTAAATCGAGCTGCAAAACTTGATCGTACCCCTTCTGATATTTTCAATGCTGTGTTGCTGGGCAAAGCAGTAGTCATTGATCATGGATTCGACCTATTCCCCGGTTACCGTTCTATTACTATTTATGCACATCTTTCTTATATCAATCCGAAAATAAAACCAGGTTATCAAATAAAATCNGGAGAAATATTTGCAAAGACTGGGAATACAGGAACGCGCGCAAGCACCTTGGGAACACGTGATGAATCCCATCTTCATTGGGAACTTATTTTACAAGATGGGCAAGGAGAATATTATTTTGGTCAGAGCTTAACTTATGAAAAGCTATATCCGGCTCTTCAATCTCTTTTTAATCATTAAGANTTTGCCCGNACTATATTTTTTGCAATNTTNTTATCATTGGGCAANACCTGCTTTGCCAATTCATAGCATTCAATGGCCCGTGGACGATCACCGACNAGATAAAATACTGTACCAAAATAATCTAATATCAGCCCCCAGCGAAGNCGAATCGCCTCTTCTGTAGTCCCCATTTTTTCTAATTGTTCTATTAAAAACATTTGGACCTCGGGATTGTTATACTGACTATAATGAAGTCCGGCAAGTGCTAATGATTTCAGGTCAATATCATCCTCAATCTCAGCGTAATCCATCAATTTTTTTATAATTTCCCGATCCAAATTCTCCATGCCGGGCGAGAGGTAACGTTTGATAAAATAACTCAAATTTACATACTGCCCCATGCTGTGTTTCTCATCTGGATGAAGCAATAATTCTGCAGCTGANNCCCNACTGGTTTCCTTCGTTATACTCAGCCTGTTTGCAATGATAGGATTCATTGGTTTTGCCGGTTTCCACCATTGATCTACAAAATCCTGGAGCGCTTCTTCTGTCTGATCAGTATGACATTGAATGCATGAGGACTCAAACCCTTGTGATTGATCGTAGATAGGACGGGGAATAGAAACAGTATGATCTGATCGTGTAAANCTGATTTCATTNCCNATACCCTCATGTTGGCGAAAGGGCATATGGCAGGAAATACATTTACTACCAGTTGAGTTTTGATTATGGAATGTATGGGCGGATATATTTTCCTTTTTTGCCATATGGCATGCCGTACATTGCCGATCGTCAAACCTATCCGCTAATAGTTGCCGATTGATATCCTGATAATTCTGGCTATGAGGATTATGGCAGCTGATACATGTCATTGATCCATTGATAAAGCAATCACTAAACAAATGGTTTTGCTGGTACCCAAATGTTTTTATTCTGCCGTCAATTGCATAGGGATTTTCATTGCCCAGTAACATTAATCGAAGCGAATAAAATTCTTCCAGATTTTGTCCTGGCAGATAACCATCTTTCAGCGGAGTTTTCACTGCGTGACACTGAAAGCAGATATTTAAACTTTCTGTCGGTAATATGCCTGCTATGCTCTTGATTCCAATTGTAGTGGGTTTTGCAATCATTCCACTTACTATTTTGGACATGGTTGTTACATGTTTTTTCGCAGGACCATGACACGATTCACAGTTTATTGCCAAAGTAGTGAAGTTTGTCTTGTATTTTTTTCCCACTTTTTTCCCAACAATCTGACTACCGTGGCAGTTTTGGCAGTTAGATATATCCTCTATTTCTCCTAATACACGGTGGGGCGGCCAATTGTATAATTGACTGATGGATATACGTTTATCCGCTTTCTTCCATTCTTCACTGCTTTTTACCTGTACAAACCAGGTATTCTCATCCTTACTAAAATCAAACGGCAAAAATCTATAGGTACCATCTTCAAATTTTCCAAAATACGTCTGCGTACCGCCACCATACATAAAGCCGCCACCCACAACGGCTTCAACTTTGATAATCTGCTGATCCCCGGTTGTGTTATCAATTAATCGAAATTGATAATTGTTACCTTTTTTTTCAGGGTAGATAGTAACATCTGATAATTGAATCGAATCCCCGTTAAAGGGCGCAATGACTGCTACATCTTCGGGACTACCACCCGCTTTGGCATGAGTTGAATTTTCCCATTGGGAATAAATATCCGGATGGCAGGCTTGACACTGCTTGGATCCAATAAAATCAGAAAAGGAAACTGGTAATGTTTTTTCGACAAATGCTGGTTGAGGGATTATAAATAATTTCTGTTCTTTTTTATTAGAGCAACCAGGTATAAAAATACACAGGAAAAAGACGCAATATGAAATCAGCCGATTATTCATACAGGCAAATTAATCAGAAATTGATAAAAAAAAGCCCCGCAAGTGCGGGGCTTCTTTATTATTTTTGATTTTTATGGTTTTTTAGAAACCAACGTTCAGTGTAAGAACGGTATTCCCATCAAAGAACTTCGCAGGAATATAGGCATAATCTATTGATGCATTAATTCCGAGAACTCTCTGGAGGTATACTGATCCGCCGAATGAAACACCTGCAAAGATATTTTCAAATTCAGCTTTGCTTTCATCAACAGTAGTTGTTGCCAAATCATCCTGTATATTAACATCTGTAAGATCGGTTAACATACCGACTCTGGCCGTTGCTAATCCTGGTAAGCTAAAAGCACCCATCAATTTTAATTTATCTTGATCAAAATTGTTGCTTTCATACGTAACGCCCGCTGACAAAGCACCAGTTTGATAGGAAATACCTAATTCCATCAGCATTGGGACATCAAACTTCGCGGGTTCAACTTTGTATGTGCCAACCTGCCGATCACTTCCTATAGCAATGGCGTCAACCAACAGACCGGAGCCATTGTAACGCATTGGCCGACCAAAATTTCTTACAGCAACACCAACATCCAAGCCTGAAACCTCCAGGAAGTCTGAGTATTGAACACCAGCATCAATAGTAATTGCGGTACCTTTTACCCGTTTAAAACCTTCACTGGTTGAATTGAGGCTAAGACCCATAGATGTTTTAGTAGACATCATCCGCGAGTAGGTCAACCCAGCAGTAAAGTTAGTGGCTTTAAACATTTCACCTGTTCCGTCTGGTGAAAACACAGTTGTTACCGGTATTTCATCAATATCGATAGACCGTATGTTCACACCAAAGGCATTATTCCCAAATTTCATCGTTGCGCCTGCAAATAAAACAGACATATCAGCGATGTATGATCTATTGGAAAATGATGTTTCTACACTCGATTGCATGCGAGCAACACCAGCTGGATTCCAAAATGTTGCACCTACACCGCTGGCCATGGCGACTGCGCCACCTCCAGTTAAGTATGATGCACCCTGTGGGATCAGAAGCTGACTTGCACCAGCAGTACCATTACGCATACCGCCTGCTTTTGCACCCCCATACTGGTTTTGCCCTTGAGCCATTAGAGAGCCCATCAGAAAAACCAACACAAATGGGATTGTTATTATTCTTTTATTAATCATATTATTAATTCTCCTTCTGAGCCTTAGTAGCGTTTCGCCCATTCTTCTTCAGTAACGAGCGCAAGCTTCAATACTTTTGTTCCTGCAGATCCCATATCGATATGAACGATATAAATGCCACTTGCAAGTGGAAATTGATTGGCATTTCTCATATTCCAGTTCTGATATTGAGTAGTTGTACTTTTTTCGAAGTTCGCTACCATAACACCAGCCATATTGAAAACACGGAACACAACCTTACCTGTCGTAGGTAGATGGTTAAAAGTCACGTATTTCGGAGCTGGTAGTTCTGCACTGGAAATCTCAAGATCGTGATACCCAAAATATGGATTCGGGAATACATTGACCTTTTTAACATCGTCTGCCACAGATGTAGATTCAACTTTAGGCGCCGTTACAGTGAATTCATCAGCAACCTGGTTGGTTTTATTTGTGGTAAATTTAAAGATCGTACCCTTTTCTGGAAGCAACTTTTCTGGAGCAACAGCAGAAAATTCATCTGCAGCCGATGACAAATCACCAGTAACAGTAGCCAAGTTCCATACGAACCAAACATTACGACCCATGACCTCACTACCAACTGTAGTCCAATCATCGTACCGAAGAGTTCCTGCGCCTATATAGTCCCCATCTGCATTTGGTGTACCGCCCAGTGCTGTACCTTGTGCAATACATGCGGCAACCCAAGCTTGGTAACCGGCTTCACCTTCGGACATATCAGCAGGTTGTGCTAAATAATTCCAATCGGTATAAGGGTCATTACTTCCGCCAGATCCAGGATGGTCTTTTGGAATCAGCCCCCACTTATGATCGTACAATGGGTTTGTTCCATCAGCAGGACCTTCTTCTAAAACTAAATATGGAATCAGGCGAACATTTTTTGTGACATTCCAAATTTCATATGGAACATGAATTAAAGAATGACCAGACCAATAAAACATGCCCCAATTGTCATCTTCATAAGTAAATCTATATTCAAAGTCATCAGGAATGAGGTATTTCCATTTGCTACCACGAATCACCCTACTTAGATATGTAGAATAACTACCAGAGCTCGCACCACCTGCATGCACAAACCA
>PBBH01000028.1 GCA_002716525.1 Fidelibacterota bacterium
CAACTAATAATAATAAAACTATTGTGATCTCAAATAAGGCTGGATCGTTATATAAATTCTCATACATAGCAAAAGAATTTAGACTCTCTTTTTATTCTAATTAAATAAACTAAAAATATTGTATCGCAGATTAGATAGCGAGAGATTCTGCACCAAATTTCAAGGGAAATTTATGCGAAAAATGTCATTATTATTTTTATTGGGTCTTCTCATTGCTGCATGCACATTGGAAAAACCAAAAAAAACATCTGCAGACCATCGTATGGAAGAGGTTAATGATTCATTAAGTTATGCCATTGGCCTAGATATGGGAATGCGAATGGAATTGGAATACAAAGATATAAATCACAAAATGTTGAATAAGGGCATTGATGATTATTTTTCAAAAAATGAGTATAATCTTACTGATAAAGAACGTTTCAGAATTATCAAAAAATATACTGAAGAAACGCAACCAAAATATCGTATGGCTCTCGAAAAAAATAACATGATTGAAGGAAAAAAGTTTTTAGAACAAAATTTAAAAAATGAAGGTGTAATAGCCCATCGCAGTGGCATCCAGTATAAAGTGATCACTCCTATGGAAGGTGAAAAACCAGGACCAAGGGACGAAGTTAAAATTCATTATATCGGAAAATTGATTGATGGAACCACTTTTGATAACTCATATACCCGTGGTGAACCGGCAGTATTTCAATTGAATCGCATTTTCCCTGGATTTTCCCAAGGTATACAGTTGATGAGCCCAGGGTCAAAATACCAAATATTTGTACCAAGCCACTTAGGATTTGGTATGCAGGATGAAAGTCCCGGAGGACCTGGGGCTGTAATGATTTTTCAAATTGATTTGCTTGAGATCATGCCGTCTTCAGAAAAAAGCAACTCTTCTCCTGAAGAAAGAAAATAATAAGCATATAGTTTTATAAACAAAAAAGCCTCATTAATGAGGCTTTTTTGTTTATTTATGTTTTATTCTTAATAAGCTATTTCTTTGCACTCTTTTTCTTACTAACATTAGTTTTTATAGCATCAGAATTTGGTTTCCCAAAGCTTTTATCAAAAGTAGCATCGGAAAAGAGCATGGAAACTTTATCTGTAGATTTTTTCGCTTTTTTCAAGCAGTTATTACAGCAGAAAGTTACTGATAGTCCATCAACAGCTAGCTCTTTATCGGCTTTATTCTTTCGCGCTGTTAAAGGGCACGAACCCTGAACGTATTGACCTGTGGCTACCAATTGGTAATTAGCAGCGGAGGTGAATTTTGATGCGTCTTCTTCAAAATCTGATTTACAACCACCACAACAGAAATACACTTTTCCATCTTTGTATTTAGTATACTCCTCTTTATCAATCTCATCTCCAGATATAACGCATTTAACGGTCACTTCTATTTTACCTTCTTCCAATGCAAAAGCAAGAGATGACAGCGCAATAGTAAATAATATTAATAATTGTCTTTTCATCATAACTCCTTGATATGAAATCATATTCTTAATCAAAAATTACACCAGATCCACCATGTAATGGACTAAAATGCTGACCAACAGCTACCCATTCCCCGGCTTTTTTAACTAATGTACCAGAGGCTCTTGTCCTGTAATTTTTTGCAACAACTTTTCTACCAGGACCAGTTATAGTACCAACAAGGTAATAATTAGTGTACGCAACATCTTGACTTTTACCAACAATAGTGACTTCTATATGATAAGGTCTAAAGTTCAGAGTATTAGGTGAATCTTCAATTTGTGATTGGATTTCTTTTGGTGATTGAAAGTCCCAGAGACCACCATCAGATCTTGCTTGCCAAGATCCATTTGGATTGATAAGAGACAAATCCGTCTTCTTATTAGAAAAATCAACCCACTGTTTTTTGATTTGATTAACAATATCTTCTTTGTCGCCTGCAATAACATTATTGTTGACTAATAATAATGCAACAAAAGTGATTAATACCTTCTTCATTTTATTCTCCTTTATTTTGAACAGAGTCGTTTCATTTAAATAATCATCATTCCCAATTTAATCTTTAGTTCCAATTCCTTTGAAAAAAGTGTAGCAGAAAGTGCCTCCACCTTCGGCTGTTCTATTTAGATGCTTAATTCCTTTCTCAAATTCTTTTTTACCAATCAGATTTTTTGATATAGCCTCTTTTGAAATCCCTTTAATCATTGCTGTAAATGTATTTTTGGTAAACCCCTCTACCCAATCAGGATTAGAATCATCTACATAAACTTGTCTTGGAGAAACTTTAATATCTTTGAAACCTGACTGGCTCAAAAGTGGATATAATTTCCTTCCAATATTGGCATCTCCCCCGTTTTGTTTCTGGAGTTCAACCTGACATTGAATTGCTTTTTTAGCTATATCACTATCTGGATGAAAATAGGTTGATCCATGATCACCTTCAATTACTGTAATTGTTCCCTCTTTCTTTAAAACCTTTTTTAATCTAATTAATGCATCAACAGGATTTGGTATGTGCTCTAAAAGATAAGAAAGGAAAATATGATCAAAATATTCATCTTCAAATGGTAATTCAAAAATATCAGCTTGCTGAAATTCTACATTATTAATTTTGTTAGTATTTGCTATAGTTTTTGCTTGTTCGAGTGATTTTAGCGATATATCAATTGAAACAAATTTTGAACTTAAATTTTTAGGAGCAATAATTTTTGTTTGTGCACCTATACCACAACCGGCTTCAAGTATTATAGAATCTTCTTCCCAAATAGAATCATAATGCAAAAGATCTGCAAGTGAATCTGCCTGGTCATGTAGCCTATTTGATTCATGTGAAGAATATCCGTGTACATATTTGTTCATATATCGATCTAATAAATAATAATGTAAACCAAGTAGCCCCCATGAGAAGGCTACTTTGGAATGATTTTCCTCAGGTAATAGATATGAAAGTCGGGGCGACAGGATTTGAACCTGCGACCACTTGACCCCCAGCCAAGTGCGCTACCGGACTGCGCCACGCCCCGTTTATTTATTTAATTCCTCTAAAATAGATTTTAATTCTCTTCGAATATTAGTAAGAACTTCAGCATTGCTTTCATTTTCTAATATAGATGATTCACTGGGTTCTTCATTAACTGGTTCGGGGTCAGTTAGCATTCTTCGGGCGCCCTCTATTGTAAATTTTTGGTTATAAAGTAAATCTTTAATACGAAGAATAATATCAATATCCTTTTGCCGGTATGTACGGTTTCCTGCCTTATTCTTGGATGGTCTTAACTCCTTGAATTCTGTTTCCCAATAACGGAGAACGTATGGTTTCAATTCAGTTATTTTGCTGACTTCGCCAATAGAATAATAAAGCTTTTTAATTGATTGAGTTTTGGAGTCCATTAAAAATATCTATTCAACTAATACTTTATATTAATCATCAAACATGCTTTAAACAAGAATTATAGAAATAATCTCAGTTACGATTTACTTGATTAGGATCGGCTTTCCTGTAGAAAATCGTCCATTCGATTCAAAGCATCGGTAAGAACTGATTTACTCGGTAAAAAAACCATTCTGAAGTGGCCCTTGCCATACTGTTTGGAAAACCCAGAACCGTGAACTGTTAAAACATGCTTTTTATGAAGCAAATCTAGCACAAACTTCTTGTCATTTCGATACCAATGTTCATCTGTTAGTTTTACGAACATGTAAAAAGCACCTTGCGGCTNTTGAACNGTTAATCCTTCNATTTGGTTAATCATTTTTACNCACAGTTCATTGTTTTCTTTTAAACCAAGCAAATATGTTTCCATCCATTCATCATNNCCNTGAAGACCNGCAAGATATCCATANTGTGCNGGTGTAGANGCACAGAGACGAGANCTCAGNANGCGTTCAATNCCATCNTTNACATCATCNAATTNTNCTNTTGGGTCATGAATTGCCATATATCCTATNCGCCANCCAGGAGCNTAGTATACTTTTGAGACTCCATTNAATGTAATTACTGGNGTTCNNCTCGANATTGANGCTGTACTNNAATGATTTNCATTGAAATTTAGGCGATCATATATCTCATCAGATAAGATTGTACAGTTTGGCCATTTCTCAGTTATNCTCAATATTTGNTTTAATTCATCNTCNGNAATGACATTTCCAGTTGGGTTATTCGGGTTAATNAGTACTAATAGTTTTACCCGATCATTCATTTTGGCATTTAAATCGTCAAAATCAATTGCCCATNGGTTATCCGGNTTTAATCTGTATTCGATGGTTTTACCCCCAAATAACTGCGGATATGCCATATATGGAGGATAATGNGGACCAGGCGCTAGTACNATATCGCCTTCATTTAAAAAAGNCGCGAAAATAATTTGAAGTGCTTCTGTTACNCCGTGACATATGNACACGTTATCTGATTGACANTNCCACCCCCCATTGANCTTTTTTTGTTCATTATTNGCGATTGNTTCNCTTAATTCAGNNATACCATATGCTGGTGAATAACCATTTTTTTGATCTATGAGCGCTTGGTGATACGCTTCAATCATGTGGTTTGGAGTTGGCAAACCAGGATAAGCCAATGGATCGCCTATATTGAGTTTAATTATTTCATGCCCCTGAGCTTCAAGGGCAGTAGCAGGAACTACGACGTCCCGTATCGCATATTCGATTTGGGAAGCACGTTTTGTAACGGGTATTTGCTTCGCTACCATTTANTTAAAAGTTATCTACGTTTAAAGGGGCGCCTACCTCCGCCATGCCGGTTACCTTGTCCTCGTTGATTTCGATTATTTTCACGGGGTGGGCGTTCCACATATCCTTCCGGTTTTTCTAAAAGCGCTTTACGGCTAAAGTCTAATCTACCTTGATCATCGACTTTAATTAATTTCACTCTGACCGAATCACCAGGTTTTACAACATCTTCTACCTTATCAACGCGATGCCATTCCATTTCAGAAATGTGAATTAAACCTTCACGCCCCGGTGCAAATTCAACAAATGCACCAAAACTCATCAGTCTAGTAATAGAACCATCAAATTCCATTCCGACCTCAGGTTCAAGGGTGATTGCCCGAACAATTTCAATAGCTTCCTGGCATCGTTTTAAATCAAGACTTGCTACGGTAACTACACCATCATCATCCACATTTACATCACATTCTGTGTCTGCAATAATCTTTTTAATGGTTTTACCACCGGGTCCAATTAAGCCTCCAATTTTCTCCGGATTAATTTGAAGTGAGAGAACTTTCGGTGCATATTTTGACATTTCCATAGGCTCGGGTACTGCTTCATACATGATATCCAAAATATAATTTCGACCTACCTTTGCCTGAGCTAAAGCTTCTTCCATTAATTCAAATGAGATACCTTCGATTTTTAAATCCAATTGAATTGCTGATATACCATCGCGAGTACCGGCAACTTTGAAATCCATATCGCCGAGGTGATCTTCTGCACCTAAAATATCGCTCAATACAGCATATCGATCACCGTCTTTAATAAGGCCCATCGCAATGCCAGCAACATGGCCTTTAGTTGGCGCACCGGCATTCATCAATGCTAAAGAACCGCCGCACACAGAAGCCATGGATGAAGATCCATTTGATTCAGTAATTTCTGAAACAATTCGTACTGTGTATGGGAAATCTTCATATTCAGGAAGAATTTCCTTAATGGCACGTTCAGCCAAATTCCCATGGCCAATTTCTCTTCGACTTGTAAAACCAATGCGTCCAGTTTCACCTACACAATAGGGCGGAAAATTATAGTGCAGAAAGAATTTCTTCTTCGTATCCAAATCCATGCTGTCTATAATTTGCTGGTCTCTCGGTGTTCCCATGGTTAGCACAACGATTGCCTGTGTCTCTCCACGGGTAAATAGGGCGGATCCATGGGTTCTGGCCAAGANACCTGTTTCAATGGTAATTTGACGAATATCGGTTGTTTTTCGACCATCAGACCGCACTGCATCCTCAAGTATCTGTTCGCGGAAAGCTGTTTTTAACTGATCGTTAACATATCCAGAAACCAATTTTTCTGATTCAGGATGGGATTCAACAAACGCCTCTTGTGCCTCTTCCTTTAAAGCAGAAATCTGATTTTCACGATCAGCTTTGTCACCGGTCTTAATGGCGGCGTCAATTTTACCCGTAACCAACTCCGAAACAGCCTTAGCCAATGCTTCGTCAGTTTCTTCTTCGGGTACATCCCGTTTAACAATATCGAGTTCTCCAATTAATTTATTCTGCATGGCGATTAAATCTTTAATTGGTCCATGAGCAAATTTCATGGCATCGATAAATTCTTCCTCGGTAATGAGTTTTGCTTCACCTTCAACCATCACAATGGTTTGTTCGTTTCCAGACACGATAATCGCCATATCCGAATCTTCCATTTGCGATCGTGTGGGGTTGATAACAAATTCACCATCAATACGACCAACGCGTACCGTAGCTATTGGACCTTTAAAAGGAATATCTGAAATCATCAATGCGGCAGACGCACCGACGCCAGCCAACGTATCAGCCATATTCTCGCCATCACTAGATAATACCGTGATAATGACCTGTGTTTCACATTTGAAAGATTTTGGGAAAAGAGGTCGAATCGGACGATCGGTTAACCGACTGGTTAATATTTCATGCTCCGATGGACGTGCTTCTCTTTTAAAAAAGCCACCAGGTATTTTGCCTCCTGCATAATGGCGTTCACGATATTCAACCTGTAATGGGAACCAGTCAATATCTTCTCGCATTTGTTTGGACGCATTTACAGCCACNAGTACAGATGTCTCACCATGAGTAACGATAACTGAACCGGAAGATTGACGTGCAACATGTCCGGTCTCAATCGAGAGCGTACTTTCATTAAGTTTCATTTCTTGTTTCTTCATAATATTTCCTAAAATTTTATATTAATTGCGACGAATGGACAATTCTTGTGTCACATTCANATATGAGTCGGGATTTGTCCGACGGAGATACTTTATAAGTTTTTTACGTTGAGAAACCANCATCACTAATCCACGACGTGAATGATTATCTTTTTTATACACTTTTGCGTGTTCGGTTAATAATCTGATTCTGGTTGTCAATAAAGCGACTTGCACTTCTGTCGATCCGGTATCTTTCTCATCTTTACCGAATTGTTTTACAACTTCTTGTATTTGTTCANTTGTTAAAGACATTTTGTCTCCTATTTATATTTCTGCATCAATCTCATACAGAACTCTTTATCTTTATTTAACTGTTTTATTAATTCTTNTGGATTAGAGAATTTTTTTTCGTCTCTTATCCGTTCTAAAAATTCTACGGTGATTGTCTTATCGTAAAAATTATCTAATTTTTCGTCAATAAAATGAGCTTCCATCACAAAATCGGTCTCACCGAAGGTTGGGCGGACTCCTAAATTACACATTCCATAGAGATTTTTACCATTAATCCTTCCACGGATACAATAAACTCCGTTAGCGGGAATTAACTGGTTTTTTTCTTCAGGTATAAAATTTGCTGTGGGAAAACCAAGGCTTTTTCCACGGCCTGCACCATGGATAACATTAGAGTTAAATCCAAATACCCAACCTAACTCAAAGGATGCTCTTCGGACATATCCCTGCTTGATCAACTTTCGGATATGAGTACTGGAGATGTTAACACTTTCATCAGAAACAGGCTCAACAATATCAACGGAAAAACCATTATTTTCAGCAAAATTCTTAAGAAATTGAGGGGACCCCTCCCGTTCAAAACCAAAATGGTGATCGTATCCAATAATAAAATAAGATGGATGAAAATATTTAACCACGATATCGGTTAAAAAATCAGCTGCTTTTATTTTTGAAAATTGTTCATCGAAAGGTATAACCAACACCACATCTAGGTATAATGAATTCAAAATTTCCAATTTTTTNTCAATATGCATTAATAAAGGTAATTTTGTGCCAGATTCCAAAACATGNCGAGGATGNGGNTCGAATGTAATTAGAACGGATTTAGCATTTTTTAACTCAGCAACAGATTTTACCTTTTTAATTATTTCCTGATGGCCTCGATGACAGCCGTCAAATGTTCCAATGGTAACAACACTATCAGTGATATTTGGTATATTGTTTAATGTTCTGTAGACATCCATTTCGCTTCAAATTCCTTTAATGGTATCGAATCTTGAACTACAAAATCACCAACTGCAATGCGCTGCAATTGTGTTAAATGACCNTCTGTNCCAAGCTTTTTTGCAATTNCNTGTCCCAAGACACGAATATAAGTNCCTTTAGAACATGTAACAGAAAAATCAATTTGCTTATCCTGGATATCATTAAGCGTTAAATCAATAATATTTACTTCAACTGGTTCGCGATTGATAGTTNTGTTCTTTCTGGCAAGTTTATAAAGNCTTACNCCATTGACTTTTTTTGCNGANTACATNGGNGGTATTTGTTTGTATTTACCGATAAAATGCTTTAACACTGANTNNANNAAATNNTTATCCAANNTAGGNACNGGTTTCNNANTNANTACTTTNCCATCTAAATCCANNGTATCGGTTTCTTCNCCCAATTGTAGTNCAGCTCGGTAGGATTTAATAGTTCCAGAAATTTTACCCAGTTTTTTAGTATCCGAATTTGTACCTATAATTAAAACCCCACCAGCAAACGGGTCCAATGTACCGGCATGCCCAACTTTTTTTTCTTTAGTAATACCACGAATCTTTTTTACTACATCGAAGCTTGTCCATCCAACCGGTTTATATATATTAAAAATCATCCTTTTAATCGTCACGCTTCAATTTTTGAAAGATAGTATCTATTTTCTGGGTATACGCAACTGTTTCATCATAAAAAAACTTTAACTCAGGTGTGAATTTAATACGCAGTTCTTGGCCTAAATATTTCCGAAAAGACTTTGCACGATTATCCATTTCAATTTGAATCTTATCAATGGGTATTTTTTTATTCAATACGCTAAAAAAAACTTTCGCATGCTTTAAATCAGGAGAAATTGTAACGCGGGAAAAAGTGATCAAGCCTAAATCGGATAAATCAATATACTGGGTTTGTATTTTCCCAAGAATATGTTGGATTTCGTTGGCGACCCGATCTTTGCGTTTGAAGGGTCGTTCGTATCTCAAGCGAGTTCTAGCTTCCTTTTTATTGACTGAATTTTGTAACACACAATAATGTCACCCTCCTTGAACTTGGAAAAATTATCTATGCCTATACCACATTCAAATCCTTCACGTATTTCTTTGGCATCATCTTTGACTTGTTTTAAAGATACAATTTCACCTTCAGCAATTTCTTGATCTTCACGTATTACACGTGCTTTCGCATTCCGTACGATTGTACCCTCACTTACTTTAGATCCGGCAATAAAACCAATTTTTGGAATTTTAAATGTTTCTTGAACGATAGCACTTCCTAGTATCTCCTCAACTTTTTCAGGTTCGAGCAATCCTTCTAATGCCAAAGTGACTTCTTCAACGGCGTTATAGATTACATTATAAGTCCTAATATCTACACCTTCTTGTTTGGCTTGAAGTTTTGCATTGGGTGAAACTTGTACATGGAATCCGATAATCACTGCTTTAGATGCAGATGCCAAAAGCACATCAGATTCAGAAACCATTCCTACTGCCTTATGTATAACTTGGACTCCTACTTCTTCATGGGTAATTTTTTCTAATTGTTCAGACAAAGCCTCGATAGAACCATCAACGTCACCTTTGATAATGATAGGAAGGTTTTTGATAGCTCCTTCCTTGATTAGTGCGGACATTGCATCCAGAGTTTGTGCAGCGATTTTCCTTTGATCAATCTCACGTTTGAGGCGCTGACGATCAGAAGCAATACGTTTTATTTCACGCTCATCATTAACGACTGCAAATATATCTGCAGATTGTGGAACAAGATCAAATCCTAAAACCTGAACTGGATCAGACGGACCTGCTTCTTGAATTCTTTGACCCCGTTCGTTCATCATGGCGCGAACTTTGCCGGAAATATTGTTACAAATAAAAGGATCCCCAACTTTTAGATTGCCTTTTTGTATTAATACAGTCGCCATTGGGCCATGACCTTTATCAAGTTTAGAATCAACTACAGTACCACGTGCTAATGTATCAAAGTTTGCTTTTAATTCAAGCATTTCCGATTCAACAAGCATTGAAGCTAATAGATCATCAACCCCTTGCCCTGTTTTGGCAGAAATGTGGATGGCTTGAATCTTTCCTCCCCAATCTTCAACGAGCACATTATGTTCTGATAATTCCCGTTTTACCCGTTCAGGATCAATATCTGGTAGATCTATTTTATTAATTGCAATGATCAAAGGCACATTTGCTGCCTTAGCATGATCAATAGCTTCGATTGTTTGAGGCATAACGCCATCATTGGCCGCTACAACCAAAACTACTATATCCGTAACTTTTGCGCCCCGAGACCGCATTGCAGTAAATGCCTCATGGCCTGGTGTATCTAAAAATGTTACAGTATTTCCATCCTTAAGCTCAACTTTATGGGCACCAATATGCTGTGTAATTCCACCAGACTCCCCTCCCACTACATTAGTTTCGCGAATATAATCCAATAGAGATGTTTTACCATGATCAACATGACCCATAACTGTTACAACGGGAGAACGGCGCATTGCTTTTGCTTTATCTTCTTCGGTATCTTCAAGTGTAAATAATTCTTCGCCAATATTTTCTAATTTTTCTGCTGCAAAACCAAACTCTCCAGCTAACAGTTCAATAACGTCCCAGTCCAAACGTTGGTTAATAGTGGCGAGAACACCAAGTCCCATACATTTTTGAATAATATCATTTGGTTTTGTATTTAAAATTTTGGATAGTTCATCTACATTTGAAAATTCTGCAATTTTAATTGGTTTTGTTTCAAGTTCAGAATCCACATCATTAAGGATAATATCCTTCTCTTTTTTATAAATTTTCTTTTTTGTTCTTGTATCAATTTTTGCAGTGATCTTTCTTACTGTTTCTAGCGTAGATTTTGAAGATTTTGGATCCACTTTCTTTTTATGGTCGCGACGATGGGTTGTACCTCTGCCCACTTGAGCTTCTATTACCGATAAATCAATTTTACGTAATTTCTTTTTAGAACTTTTTTCATCCTCTTTCTTTTTTTCAGTATCTTTTTTTACACGTTTTTCTTCCTGTTGCATGCGATCAGCCTCAGCAATTGCTTTCTGCTCAGCCTCTAATTTTTCTTTTTCCTCCTTTTCAGCGGCTCGAATCTTGGCTTTTTCCGCTTTACGTTTTTCTTCAGACTTTTCTTTTTGTTTTTCTTCAATTTCTAATTTCCGCTGATCTTCAAGTGTAAGTAATTCTAATTTTTTATTCGTTTTTTGTAATTCTTTTATTCGTGTATCATGGATTTCACGTCGAATTTGTTCTTTTCGATAACGATCTATCGATTCTTTATCTTTGTGAAATTCATTTAAAATGATATGATAAGTTTCTTCACCTACCGGCGCCATATGGCTACTCACTTGGATTCCTTTAGTTTTCAAAAAGGATAAAATTTCCGTGTGGGAAATATTTAATTCTTTAGCAATTTGAAATATGCGGAGTTTTGACATGTATTTATGACTGGACTTTTTCTAGTTTATCTTCAGATAATTGTTTTGCATTGGTTTTTGATAACGGCTCATTGGAAATTTCCTCTTCAGGTGTTTTTTTAGTGCTTTTTTCATCAGGATTTTGTTCTGATTTAGAACTTACTTCTATATTGTCAGAATCTGAGATTTCTACTAGAATTTCTTCCTCATTCTTTTCTTCTGCTTGATTTGCTTCAACAAATGATTGAACCGCATTATATATTTTCTCTAAGGTTGATTCCCCTATTCCCTTGATTTCAAGTAGTCTTTCTTCTTCTGAATTCAACAATTCTGATACTGTTGAAACACCATTATCTGCCAGTGGTTTAACCGCTCGAGCCGGCATATTTTGAATATCAGCTAAAGGCGTTTCTTTCTCGGTAAGTTTTTGCTCGTATTCTTTTTTCCCGAAAGCATCTATACGATATTCAGTAGCTTTCGCAGCCAAATTAATATTAACACCACCTCTACCAATTGCAAATTCAAGCTCATCATCATCAAAAATTGCAATACAATATTTCCGATCATCATCTATATAAAGATCTAATGGTTTTGCTGGTGACAGGGCTCGCGAAATTAGAATTTCAGATTTTTCACTATAATTAATAATGTCAATTTTCTCGTTGTTCAATTCTCGTACAATAGCTTGTATACGACTCCCGCGCATACCAACACAGGCGCCCACAGGATCAATACGTCGATCATTAGATTGAACAATAATCTTTGCCCTCTCACCAGGATGCCTAGAAATTGAACGAATTTCAATAATACCGTCTTCAATTTCAGGAACTTCCATCTCAAACAATTTATAGAGAAAGTGATTATCACTGCGGGAAATCAAAATTTCCGGTCCACGGGAAGTAACTTCAACTGATTTTATAATTGCACGTATCGAATCACCTCGACGGTAACGTTCCGATTTGATTTGCTCTTTTCGTGGCATGCGTAATTCAGCATGCTCAATATTTACGAAAGTATTATCTCTCTGCACTTGATGAACCGTTCCGATTATAATTTCTCCAACTCGGTTTGCGTAATCTTCATATATATATTTTTTTTCTACATCCTGCAGTTTTTGAGAAAAAAACTGTTTTGCCATATGAATTAATCTTCTTCCGAAAATTAATGGATCGATTATTTCAACATAAGTATCACCCAACTCTAAATCATTTGCCATTTCTTGATCAACCTTAGCTATTTCTACCAAAGTAATTTCCATAACTGGATCTTCAACAACATCAACAATTGATTTTTCAACATATATTTCAAACTCACCTTTATCTAAGTTGACGATCACACTGCAGTTACTAGCATCTCCTCGTTCACGTTCAACCAGATGCAGGAATAGATCTTCCAAAATTGAACCAAGTTCTGAGCGTTCCACATTTTTTTCACGAGCAATTTCCGAAAAAACTTCAATTAATTCTCTATTAACCAAAATACCTCCCTAAGCAAAAAGATTAATATTTGATTTCAACAAATGCTGATTCAATATTATCAAATTGTAAATAGTTTTTTACACCATTCATCGATAACCCCACAAAGCTTTTATCCTTGACATCATGGATTTTAACTAAAGATGATTCCAATTCTCCTATGCAACGGACCTTGATTACCTTTCCCATATTCTTTTTGAATTGAATGGGGTGCGTAAGAGGTGCATCTAAACCTGGTGATGTAACTTCAAGTTGGAATCCATCTTTATACATTTCATCAAGCAATCCAGAATTCCGAACAGTTTTTGCGATACTTACAGTGGTTTGAAGATCAATAGGTTGAGGTCCATCTATAATGATTGTTACTTTGGATTGGGGTATATTTTCCACTATATCCATAATAACCAGATGGCCTGGAATCATTTCCGCTACTTTTTTTTTCAATGTACTCATGTCTATTTAAAAGAAAAGTGGGTCTGGCAACCCACTTTTCGGACGGAAAATTACAGTTTTTCAAAGGTCTAATCAAAGGTTATATCAATCTCGTTTTTCTCCATACATTTTCCCACTGATTTCTTCCGCTTTTTGTTTTAATTCAAAGTTATCTTCATAATTTTCCAATACATTACTAATCAGTTTTATGGCACCATTTCTATCCCCATTTGCAAGCGTAAGTTCAGCTAAGCCCAAAGACACCCATGCCTTTTCTTTTTTCGAATTCGCTTTTTCTCTTGATATTTTTTGATATTTAATTGCATTTGGCAAATCTTGCTTTGATTTATAAATACTAACCAAGCCTTGGTAAGTTGACAAAGACAGTAGTGGATTTTTTCCTTTTTTTGCATATCGTTCAAAATGAGGTAATGCCATTTCATATTCACCTGCAATAAAATATATTCGTCCTAAATAATAATTGGCATTTAATCCTGCATCAGTATTGCCATATTCATCAATCACTTCTTGTAAGTAAATCCTGGCATTATCATTATCATCTAAATCAACATAAATCATTGCTTTACTCATTAAAGTTTCAGCGACTTCAAGATTAGAAGACCGGTTGTTTGTATATAAATAACTCAGAATAAAAACAGCGAAAACACCAATAATCATTTTTGTATATATAGATTTTTTTTGATTGATATGTTTTTTAAAAGTAAAAATATTCTCAATGAATGGATCTCGTTGAATTTCTTTTTTTGTAATTTTTCGTTTTGGTTTTAACATTTATTTCTCCCGATTGAGTACCCCCGACTGGAGTCGAACCAGTATCTAATCCTTAGGAGGGATTTATTCTATCCATTGAACTACAGGGGCAGTCATAGAAATTACCGCTGATATTAAATAGTGTAAAAGAAACAAAAGGTCATTATTATTGTATGAGATATTATTCGAGCTTTAAATCACGGGTCATTAGCTCGCTTACGATTTCTTTTGGATTTTTTTCATTAAATAATATTTGATATACGCCTTCAGAAATTGGCATTTCGACCTGATATTTTTTAGATAAATCATATACAGACTGAGTTGTTCTAATACCTTCTGCAACCATATCCATTTTATCTAAAATTGATACCAATGTTTTTCCTTTACCAATCTCTTCCCCAACATATCTGTTACGACTGTGGATACTTAGGCAAGTCACTATTAAATCACCAATTCCACTTAGTCCAGAAAATGTATCGGAATTAACACCCATAGCCACCCCTAAGCGTGTTATTTCAGCTATACCTCGCGTCATTAGTGCAGCTTTTGAATTATCTCCAAAACCGATCCCATCGCATATTCCAGCTGCTATTGCAATAACATTTTTTAGCGATCCGCCAAGTTCGACACCTTTAATGTCATTATTAGTATAAACGCGTAATGTATCTGATGAAAAAATTGTCTGGACATATTCTGCTGATGATTTGTCAGATGACGCAGATACCAATGTGGTGGGATCACCTTTAATAACCTCCTCTGCATGACTGGGACCATACAATGATACAATTTGACCTGAATCAAGGTTCGATGATTCTTTAATGACCTCGCTCATAGTGCTTAAGGTTCCGTTTTCAATACCTTTTGCAACATTTACAAGAATAACCTTATTTGTGAAAAAAGAACTGGATTTTTCAATAATATTTCTTACACCGTGGGATGGAACTGCAACAACAATACAATTTGATCCTTCAATACAAGTTTGAATTTCCTTTTTAAATATAATATTTGAATGAAATTCAAAATCCGATATGTTGGGATGCATTCTTGATCGAATCATATCATCCACCACATCCATTTTATAATGCCAAGCAGTTACTGAGTGGCCATTTCGTCCTAAAACTTGAGCAAGAGTACTACCCCAGGTACCACAGCCCAGTAATGATATATGGGCCATATTTAGTCTATATACATTGATTCGATGACTGAAGACCAGTTTTCACTGATCTGTTTTCGGCGAATTTTTAAGGTTGGAGTCAATTCACCATCATCAATTGTAAAGTCACGCGGTAAAATAGAGAATTTTTTTAACTGTTCAGGATTAGAAAATTGTTTATTTAAGTCATTAACAAATACTTGTATTTCGGCGAAAATTTTATCGCTATCGGTATAATCACTAATTGAATGGCCTTTGTCTTTTAACATGCTTAATTGATCTACAGGATCTTTTGGAATGGAATTGGCTATAACTCCCAATTTGTCCCGAAGGATTACCCCCACATCAAGAGTAAAGAGCGCCGAACAATATTTACGCCCATCTCCCACTAGAAAACATTGAGAAACAATTGGGATAGACTTCATGGTTTCCTCAATAACAAGAGGGGCAATATTTTTTCCGCCAGAGCTAACATAAATCTCTTTTTTTCTACCCGTGATTGATATATAACCATCCGAATCAATTTTACCTATGTCACCAGTATGTAACCAACCTTCAATCAGTGTTTCCTGTGTTGCTACAGGATTTTTATAATATCCTTTCATGACATGGTTTCCCCGAATAAGAATCTCTCCATCATCCGATATTTTAACTTCTGTTTTATTTAATGCTTTTCCAACAGTACCAATCTTATTATTTCCATGATAATTAATAGTCGCA
>PBBH01000029.1 GCA_002716525.1 Fidelibacterota bacterium
TGCTCCGGGGTGTGGATAAAGAAGAACTGACACGTAGTATGGTATTGGCTGCACCAGGTTCTATTACGCCGCATACGAAGTTTAAGGCGAGTGTTTATGTTTTGAAGAAGGACGAAGGTGGTCGACACACTCCATTTTTCAATGGATATCGTCCCCAGTTTTACTTTCGCACTACAGATGTGACTGGTGTAGCTACATTGCCAGAAGGAACAGAAATGGTGATGCCGGGGGATAACGTGGAACTAGAAGTTGAATTGATTATCCCGATTGCAATGGATAAAGAGTTACGCTTTGCTATTCGTGAAGGTGGTCATACAGTTGGTGCTGGTGTTGTCACTGAGATCGTAGAATAAAAAACTCATAAATGGCTGGCAATAGTAAACGAGCAATTATTCAGCTGGAAAGTACAGCGGGAACAGGTTATCGCTATACGGTAACCAAAAGCAAACGGTTACACCCTGAGCGAGTAGAGTATCGTAAATATGATCCTGTTATTAGAAAGCATGTAATCTTCAAAGAGGCCAAGTAAGTTTTCCTATAGATTTCCCAGTAGTCAATTTGGCCATCAGGGAGATTCGAAAAGGAGTGTAGCTCAATTGGTAGAGCACCGGTCTCCAAAACCGGGGGTTGCGGGTTCGATCCCTGCCACTCCTGCAAAAAGAGAAAAAATTGAATTTGGGAATTCGATTTATTTGAAGCATAAATGAATAAAATTAAAAAATTCTTTTCTGATGTTAAATTTGAAATGAAGAAGGTCTCTTGGCCTAAATGGGATGAGTTAAAAGGATCAACTTTTATTGTTATCTCATTTTCAATTTTAATCAGTGTCTTTTTGTTTTTTATTGACAGAATTCTTACAACTGTTATACAGGTGGTTCTTTAGACTATGGAATGGTATACCCTTAGAGTAATCTCTGGAAAAGAAAAGAAAGTGCGCGACAACCTGCTATTTGAGTTAGATTATCAGAAACTTTCTAATGAGGTGGAGGATATCCTTGTGCCATCTGAAAATATTGTTGAAATGAGGGATGGTAAAAAGAAGGTGAAGAATAAGGTATTTTTTCCAGGATATATTCTCATTAACATGAGCGAATCTAAGGAAGTATACCACCTGGTTGAAAATATGACTGGCGTTATCAGTTTTGTTGGTGCTAATGGTGAACCTCAGCCACTTAGAAAAGATGAAGTGACAAGAATACTTGGAGAAGTTGAAGGTCGTGAAGGTCATGAAAGAGTTATAGCGCCATATCGTGTTGGTGATGCAGTTAAGGTAACGGATGGTCCATTTAAGGATTTTTCTGGTTATGTAAACGAGGTAAGTGAAGAGAAACAAAAAGTGAAGGTTTCTGTGAGTATTTTTGGAAGGCCAACACCGATCGAATTAGATTTTTTACAGGTTGAATTAGAAAAATAAGCTAAGTGATGGCAAAAAAAGTTTCAGGTTATATAAAACTTCAAATTCCTGCTGGGCAAGCAAACCCAGCGCCACCAGTTGGACCGGCATTGGGTCAGCAAGGCGTAAATATTATGGAATTTTGTAAAGCCTTTAATGCTGCAACTAAAGATCAAAATGGAATAATTACTCCAGTAGTCATTACCGTATATGCTGATCGCAGTTTCACTTTTATTACAAAAACACCACCAGCAGCAGTATTGCTAAAGAAAAAAGCTGGTGTCCCAAAAGGGTCAGGTGAGCCAAATCGCGAAAAAGTGGGAAAAGTTACTGAATCGGATTTACGAGAAATTGCTGAAATTAAAATGAAAGATTTAAACGCCAATTCATTAGATATGGCAATGGAGATGATTCGCGGAACCGCCCGCAGTATGGGATTAGAGGTTTCAAACTAATGAAGGTATCAAAAAATAAAAAAGCTGCAAATACTGTATTAGACCGTATGAAGGAATATTCCTTAGAGGATGCGGTTAAATTGGTCAAAGATTTGAAATTTGTAAATTTTGATGAGTCTGTTGATCTGGCTATTAATTTAGGTGTTGATCCTCGACATGCAGACCAAAATATTCGTTTAACAACGACTTTGCCGCATGGAACGGGGAAGGAAGTAAAAGTATTGGTGGTTGCTCAGGGCCCAAAAGAAAAAGAGGCTAAGGAAGCTGGTGCAGATTATGTTGGTAAAGAATATCTCGAAAAAATTAAAGGTGGTTGGAGTGATGTGGATAAAATTATTGCGACACCAGATATGATGGCTGAATTAGGAAAGCTTGGTAAAGTGCTTGGTCCTAAAGGATTAATGCCTAATCCAAAAAGTGGAACAGTAACGATGGATGTGACCAATGCTGTAAGAGAATTAAAATCTGGAAAAATTGAGCTACGTGTAGAAAAGAATGGAATTGTTCATACACAATGTGGAAAAAGTTCATTCCAAGAGAATGCGTTGGTAGAAAATATCCAAACTATCTATGATACAGTTATGAAAGCTAAACCTGCATCGGTGAAAGGGACATACTTAAAAAAAATGAGCGTTTCGTCAACTATGGGGCCTGGCATTAAAATTGACCAAGGTAGCATCAGGTAGAAAAAATGCCTAGTACAAAGAATATTAAGAAAGTGGAAGAATTGACCGATAAACTAGATAGGGCGAAAGCAGTTTATATCACTGAGTACCTTGGACTGAATGTCGAGGATATCACCGAACTACGTCGCGGGTTCTATGACAATAATATAGAATATAAGGTAATAAAAAATACCTTATTAAAGTTAGCAGCTAAGAATAATGAATTGGAAGGATTGTATGATTATTTAAATGGATCAACTGCGATTGCTATTTCATATGAAGATCCAACTGGTCCTGCGCGAGTGTTAAAAAAGTTTTTGAAAGACCATGANCTGCCTGAAGTAAAGGNAATCGTGTTCGATGGGGATATAATGAACGGTGTCGAATTTAAACGAATCGCAGATATGCCGACCAAAGATGAATCACTGGCCAAGCTGNTATCCCTNNTGAATTCCCCAATGACCAAATTGATATGGGCCTTGAAGTCGCCAATGACCGATGTCGGTAATGCGCTAAGTAATTTAAAAGATCAAAAAATATAATTAAAACTAATAAGGAGCAATTATAATGGCCGATACTAAGAGAGCCGAAGTGCTAACCTATCTTGAAAATGCCAACATGATGGAAATCTCTGAGCTTATCAGTGATATTGAAGAAAAATTTGGCGTAACNGCTGCTGCCCCCGTTGCGGCTGTTGCTGCAGCTCCNGCTGGTAGCGGTGAAGCAGCTACTGAAGANAAAGATGAGTTNGATGTTGTATTAACATCCTNTGGCTCATCAAAGATTAATGTAATCAAGGTAGTGCGTACTCTTACGAGTTTAGGCTTAAAAGAGGCTAAAGAACTTGTTGATAGCGCACCTAAAGCTATTAAGGAAGGTGTATCCAAATCAGAAGCTGAAGAAGTTAAAACCNAGCTCGAAGAAGCTGGGGCTTCNGTCGAACTNAAATAATTCGACGAAAACACCTATAAATCTAATAAATAACATTCCGTCCTTTTTCACTATTACAATGGAGGCATAATTGGCTGCCATCACTAATCCGTACGCTGAACGTAAATCGTTCGAGAAGACTAAATCAGAAATTGAATTTCCAGATCTATTATCCGTTCAGGTAGATGCTTTTCAATCTTTCATTCAAGAAGATGAACTTGAAGATGAGCGACTTAACATTGGACTTGAAGAAGTATTTAANAATGTTTTTCCACTTGAGGATTCTCATCGCAACTATGTATTGGAATATAAAAGTTATTTTCTTGGGTTAGCTAAATACACACCTGAAGAATGTATTGATCGGGGCTTAACTTATTCAGTGCCTCTCAAAGTACGTTTAGTTCTTCACATCACAAATGAAGATAACCGTAATAAATATGATCAATCAATTGAGCAGGAAGTTTATTTCGGTAATATCCCGTATATGACAACAAAAGGAAACTTTGTTATTAATGGTGCAGAGCGCGTAATTGTATCTCAGCTTCAGCGCTCACCTGGTGTATTTTTTGATCATTCCATTCATCCCAACGGTACCAGATTATACCAAGCTCGGATTATTCCATTCCGCGGTTCATGGGTTGACTTTACAACTGACATTAATGATTGTCTTTTTGTAATTATTGACCGTCGTCGAAAATTCCCCGCAACAATGTTGTTACGTGCCCTTGGGTACTCAACAAATGCAGATATCTTCCGTGCTTTCGGTTGTATTGAAGATATTAAAATTCGATCTAAAAATGTTTCAAAAGCGATTGGTTGTACCGTTGTTGAAGATATAATTGATACCAAAACAGGTGAAATTTTCATGGAAGGTGGTTCGGAACTCACTCAGGAAGCTATTGATGAGTTGAAAGAAGCTAAAATCAAATCTGTGGAAGTTGTAAACCAGAATAAAAATTTTCATTCGATGATGCTCCATAATTCAATGATTAAGGATCCGAGTAAAAATACGGAAGAGGCATTAAGTATTGTGTATCAATTACTACGTTCCGGTGAGCCGCCAAATCTTGAAACGGCTCAGAAATTTATTGAAAGAATTTTCTTTAACCCTAAAAAATATGACTTAGGTGAAGTTGGTCGCTATCGCTTAAATCAGCAATTTGGTTTAGATGTACCTGTTGAAGATACTGTTTTGACAATGGATGATATTATCCAGGTGATAAACTTTCTAATAGATATGCGGAAAGGTGAACGTGGTTCAGATGATATTGATCATTTAGGAAATCGTCGAGTAAAATCGGTTGGCGAGCAACTTACTAATCAGTTTTCAGTAGCGCTGAGCCGTATGCTTCGGACTATCTATGAAAGAATGAATCTTCGTGAACAGGAATCAATCACACCACAGGATTTGATTAACTCTAGAGTTGTAACCACTGTTGTAAACACTTTTTTTGGTACAAGTCAGTTATCCCAATTTGGTGATCAAACTAATCCATTGGCAGAAGTGACGCATAAAAGGCGCATTTCCGCATTAGGACCAGGCGGATTGACACGTGAACGTGCTGGTTTTGAAGTTCGTGATGTACATTATACTCATTACGGCCGTCTATGTCCGATCGAAACTCCTGAAGGTCCGAACATTGGATTGATTTCTTCCTTAGCATTATTGGCCAAAGTGAATCGTCATGGATTTATAGAAGCACCTTACAGAAAAGTCAATATAACAAATGGTAATGCCTATGCAACGCAGTCCATAGATTATTTATCAGCTGACGATGAAGATCGAGTTATGATTGCACAATCCGATGAAAAACTTGGTAAAGATGATATCTTGATAAGCGAACATATCCGTGCGCGCATTAAGGGTGATTTTCCCATTGTAACACCAGATTTGATAGAATATATGGATGTAGCACCAAACCAGATTTTATCTGTTGCTGCTTCCCTAATTCCGTTTTTAGAACACGATGATGCAAATCGTGCTCTAATGGGATCAAATATGCAGCGACAAAGTGTGCCATTAATTAGGCCAGATGCACCAATTGTGGGTACAGGCATCGAAACAAAAGTAGCTGTCGATTCACGTTCGGTGGTAATTGCACCCGTTAGCGGTAGAGTTCAATTTGTTGATTCCAGTAAAATTATTATTCGAACTTATGATGTCCCTGAAGATCTTACATTAATTGAAGGTGAGAATCTCATTAAAGTTGAGCTAAGAAAGTTTAGGCGTACCAATCAAAATAGCTGTCAAAATCAGCGACCAATTGTAACCGAAGGTGAACGAGTTGAAAAAGGTCAACCTATCGCAGATGGTACTTCCACTCAAAATGGTGAACTTGCCCTAGGGAAAAATGTGACTGTTGCTTTCATGCCTTGGCGCGGATACAATTTTGAAGATGCCATTGTTATTAGTGAACGCTTGGTTAAAGAAGATTTGTTCACAAGTATTCATGTCAATGAAGTTGAACTTGAAGTCCGTGATACCAAGCGCGGTCAGGAAGAATTAACTGCTGAAATTCCAAATGTTGGAGAGGATGCTACAAAAGAATTGGACGATCGAGGTATTATTCGTGTTGGTGCGAAAGTGGGTGATGGAGATATTTTAATTGGCAAAGTGACACCGAAAGGTGAGACTGATCCAACTCCAGAGGAAAAACTGCTTCGGGCAATATTTGGAGAAAAAGCAGGTGAAGTAAAAGATGCATCGAAACGTGCTGATCCTGGTGTAAAGGGTGTTGTTATTGGTACGAAATTGTTTGAAAAACGCAGCAGAACTGCCCGTGCTGAAGAAAGGACAAACATCCTCGAAATTCAGAAAAATACAGCTGTCCGTAAAAAAGAGCTGAAAGAATCTCGTGATATGAAACTGATGGCATTACTTAAAGATCAGGTCTCGGATGGTATTCGCGATATTTCTTCAGGTCGTACCCTTATCAAAAAAGGGACTAAGCTAACAGCAAAACGGTTGAACAGTTATAACTTGGAACGATTCGCTCAGGACGTTCCGTGGGTTCAAAACAAACAGAATTGGAGAAGAATTAAAGCTGTTTGGCGTTCTTACTGGAAAGAATGGCGGATAATTGAAGAAACGCTTGAAAAAGATGTGTTCAAACTCCGTGTAGGTGATGAACTTCAGCCTGGTATTCTAAAGCTGGCTAAAGTGGATATTGCCAACAAACGTAAAATACAGGTTGGAGATAAAATGGCTGGTCGTCATGGTAATAAAGGTGTAATCGCAACCGTTGTTCCGGAAGAAGATATGCCATTCATGGAAAACGGTACTCCGGTTGATGTTGTTCTAAATCCGCTAGGTGTACCTTCACGTATGAACTTGGGGCAACTTTATGAAACTATGCTGGGTTGGGCTGGAGAAGTATTAGGAGTTAATTATTCTACACCAGTGTTTAACGGTGCAACGCCAGGTGAAGTTGAGGCCGAATTAATAAAAGCTGGCCTTCCAGTAAATGGTAAAACGACATTGATTGACGGTTGTACCGGTGAAAAATTGGAAAACCCTGTGACCGTCGGTAACATTTATATGATGAAACTAAGTCATATGGTGGATGATAAAATGCATGCACGCTCAACTGGACCCTATTCTCTAGTAACTCAACAGCCGTTGGGCGGCAAAGCTCAATTTGGTGGACAGCGTTTCGGTGAAATGGAATGCTGGGCATTAGAAGCATATGGAGCTGCCCATACACTACAGGAGATTTTGACTGTCAAATCTGATGATGTAGATGGCCGCTCAAAAGTTTATAACGCAATCGTAAAAGGTGAAGACTTGCCAGCGTTTGGCGTTCCTGAGTCATTTAATGTGCTCATAAAGGAATTGCAGGGGCTTGGCTTGGACATCGAATTAGACTAAGGGAGAATTACTTTGACCTTCATTCAAACTAACAAACTAGATACATCTAAAGGCTTTTCATCAATAACTATTGGATTAGCATCACCAGAAAGTATTTTACAGAAATCTTATGGTGAAATATTAAAACCAGAAACAATCAATTATCGTTCCTATAAACCGGAGAAGGATGGTTTGTTTTGTGAAAAGATTTTCGGGCCTGTAAAAGATTATGAATGCCATTGTGGAAAATATAAAGGTATTCGCTATCGCGGTATCATCTGTGATCGCTGTGGTGTTGAAGTAACGCGCAAAAAAGTACGTCGTGAACGAGTAGGGCATATCACCCTCGCAGTTCCGGTAGTTCATATATGGTATTTACGATCTATTCCTTCAAAAATTAGTTATCTTACTGGTATCAGTACGAAGCATTTAGAAACTGTTGTTTACTATGAAAGATTTCTAGTTATTGAATCTGGTAAAAGCGGAAAAGAACAGTTTTCAATGATCGATGAGCCGGAGTATTTAGAACTGGAACAGCTTTATGGATTCGATGCTGTGACTGAGGAAGAGCGAGATAATGAAGATTATTTCTATGCATCTATGGGTGGCGATGCGCTCAAAGAAATGTTATCTAAAATGAATCTTGTTGAACTTCGCCGTGAATTAGAGGATATTCTTAAGAATTCAAAATCTAAACAGAAGAGAGCCGACGCGCTTAAACGTTTAAAAGTTGTTAAGTCATTCTTGGTAGATATTTCTACAACACGAAAAGTCAATAAGCCGGAATGGATGATTGTTTCCATTTTGCCGGTCATTCCACCGGAATTAAGACCTCTTGTTCCATTGGATGGCGGCCGTTTTGCTGCTAGTGATCTAAATGATTTGTATCGTCGCATAATAATAAGGAACAACCGTTTAAAACAACTGATGGAAATCAAAGCACCAGATGTAATCCTACGTAATGAAAAACGTATGCTACAAGAATCGGTGGATGCATTGTTTGATAATAGTCGTAGAAAGACTGCGATACGTAGTGGTACGCGTCGTCCATTGAAATCAATTTCTGATATGATTCGTGGGAAAACCGGTCGGTTTCGTCAAAACTTATTGGGTAAAAGAGTCGATTATTCTGGTCGTTCCGTAATTGTTGTTGGGCCTGAGCTTCAACTTCATGAATGTGGACTTCCAAAAAACATGGGGCTTGAACTTTTTAAACCTCATATGATTAATGAATTAATGGCTCGCGGCTATGCCCAGACACCACGTAGCGCAAAACTGTTGATTGAAGATAAAGACCCCATTGTATACAAAGTTCTTGAGTATGTGGTCCAGGATCATCCTGTACTACTTAACCGTGCGCCTACGCTTCACCGATTAGGTATCCAAGCTTTTCAACCGGTATTGGTTGATGGAAAAGCACTCCGTATCCATCCATTAGTATGCTCTGCTTTTAATGCTGACTTTGATGGGGATCAGATGGCTGTTCACGTTCCATTATCGTTGGCAGCACAAGTGGAAGCTCGTGTATTAATGCTTTCTAGCCATAATATTTTACACCCTGCAAACGGTAAGCCTTTAGCGCTACCATCACAAGATATGGTTTTGGGAACTTATTATCTTACACGCAAGCGCAAAAACTGCAAAGGGGAAGGAAAATCTTTCGGTTCTTTCAAAGAAGTATTGCTGGCCTATGAAAATAAATCAGTAGATGTTAACGCAATTATTAACGTCCGGCATAATGGTGTTTGGCATAATGAGACAACAGTTGGCCGAGTTATTGTGAACTCAATCCTTCCTGAGGAAATGAGTTATGTTGATAATATAATTAATAAAAAGCGCTTGAGTAATTTGGTAAATGAGACCTATCTCATTGCTGGGAACCAAAAAACTGTTGTTTTTTTAGACAAACTTAAAAACCTTGGTTTTAATGCGGCAACCCAAGCCGGCATTTCGATTGCGATCAGTGATATTTTAATACCTGAAGAAAAGAATGCCATTATTGATAGAGCTCAAAAAGAAGTAGATAGCATACAGAATAATTTTAAACGTCACATCCTCACTGATGGGGAACGGTACAATAAAGTTATCGACGTTTGGACCCATGCTACCAATGATGTGGCTAATACAATGATGGAAGGAATGAGATCAAATGATCAAGGATTTAATCCAGTTCACATGATGGCTGATTCTGGCGCAAGGGGTAGCCAAGACCAAATTAAACAGTTGGCCGGTATGCGTGGATTGATGGCAAAACCGCAAAAATCTATGAAGGGAGGTATGGGTGAAATTATCGAGTCGCCTATTACATCTAACTTTAAAGAAGGTTTGTCAGTTCAAGAATATTTTATTTCTACTCACGGGGCGCGTAAAGGTCTAGCAGATACAGCATTGAAAACTGCTGACGCAGGCTACTTGACCCGCCGCCTTGTTGATGTTGCCCAGGATGTTGTGATTTCAGAAATAGATTGTGGTACAATAAATGGTATTTTAGCTGATGATTTGAAAGAAGGAGAAGACATTATTGAACCATTATCTGAAAGAGTACTTGGAAGAACCCTTTTGGAAAACTTTATCGATGAGGGTAAGGTTCTGATTAAAGCTGGAGAACTGGTCAAAGATAATGAAGCAAAGGCCGTCGCAGATAGCAATATTGAGTCATTGCTTATTCGTTCAGTACTTACTTGTGAATCTCTGCGTGGAGTGTGTGCAAAATGTTACGGTTGGAATCCTTCCAATCATAAACTAGTTGATTTAGGTACAGCTGTAGGGATACAGGCCGCGCAAAGTATTGGGGAACCTGGCACTCAGCTAACCTTACGCACTTTTCATATTGGTGGTACTGCAACACGCATTATTGAACAATCAGAAATGCATACCAAACGTGCCGGAACCATTAAATATTCTGAAAATTTAGAAGTTGCTGATGTAAAGAATGAATCTGGTATCAAGGTAACTCGTTGCATGGTGCGTCATGCGAAACTTACAATTACCGATAAAAAAGGTCGTTCATTTGAATATAATGTTCCTTACGGCGCAAATTTAAGTGTAGGTAATAATGAAAAATTAGAGGCAGGTACCATTCTGTTTCAGTGGGATCCCTATACTGATGTTATTTTAGCGCGGCAGACCGGATTCATAAGGTTGAAAGATTTCATCGAAAAAGAAACTTATCAAGTCGAATCAGTAGAGGGCGGTAAAAAACAAATGGTTATTGTCGAGGCTAAAGACCGCAACCTTAGTCCGCACGTTGAAATTGTGAATAAAAATGGTGATATACTTGCCGGTGGTACAATTTTACCCGTTACAGCCAACCTTGTTGTAAGAGATGGTGATAAAGTTAATCGTGGTCAAACTCTTGTAAAAATTCCACGGGCAATTGGTAAAACACGTGATATCACTGGTGGGCTACCAAGGGTAACCGAATTATTTGAAGCACGCAAACCATCTAATCCTGCTGTTGTTTCAGAAATTGATGGTTTGGTCTCATTTGGTGAAACCAAACGAGGTGTGCGTAAAATCCTAGTTGAAGGTGTGGATGATCAAGTTCGTACTTATTCAATTCCTTATGGTAAGCACGTTGTTGTTCATGAAGGAGATAGAATTATGGCTGGCACTTCCTTATGTGAAGGTAGTATATCTCCAAAAGATATTCTGGCAATTTTAGGCCCTAACAAACTTCGCGAATATTTGGTCAACGAAATTCAGGAAGTTTACCGATTGCAGGGTGTAAAAATTGATGACAAACATATTGAAGTTATTGTAAGGCAGATGATGCAGAAAGTAAGTATTGATGATGTAGGTGATTCTAATTTTTTGCCTCAAGATCGTGTAAATAGAGCTGAATTTTTTGAAACTAATGAAAAACTTCAATCCATGGTGTTCATTACTGACTCTGGTGACTCAGAGTTGGAAGAAGAAAAGTTGGTTGATAAGAAAGCATACCTAGAAATAAATAAAGTCTTAAAAGAGGATGGAAAAATTCCTGCAAAATATCGGAAATCAATACCGGTTACTTTTAATCCGTTGTTAATGGGTATTACACAGGCTTCCTTGAATACAGAGAGTTTCATATCAGCTGCATCTTTTCAAGAAACTACGCGGGTATTAACAGATGCATCCTCTGCAGGGAAAACTGATTATCTTCGTGGATTAAAAGAAAATGTTGCGGTAGGACGATTGATTCCTGCTGGTTCCGGGTCACCACATGTTAAAGATATTTTACTTTCAGTCCCTAAGAAAACTTTGAAAAAAGAAGGGGAAACAGCTGAAACAAAAATTGAATCATCACTGGAATAAACAATTAAACAATTAAGCAATTATTTTCAAAAAACAAATTGATGAAAAATTGAATAATAATGTAAATTTACAGGCTTTTATGGAATTGAAATGCCGACGATAAACCAATTAGTTAGACAAGGAAGACGGCGGGTTAAGAAAAAAAATAGCACACCCGCCTTAAAAGGTAATCCCCAGAAACGGGGTGTGTGTACACGTGTATATACGACTACTCCTAAAAAACCTAACTCTGCCCTTCGAAAAGTAGCTCGGGTAAGGTTGACAAACGGGATTGAAGTAACTGCCTACATTCCAGGTGAAGGCCATAATCTTCAGGAGCACTCGATTGTTTTGATTGAAGGTGGGCGTGTTAAAGACTTACCTGGAGTTCGATATCATATTGTTCGTGGTATTTTAGATACTGCCGGTGTGTCTGATCGCAAAACTAGCCGTTCCCGTTATGGCGCGAAACGTCCAAAATAAAAATTATGAGAAGAAGAAGACCAGAGAAAAGAAAAATTTTGCCTGATCCAATTTATAACGATTTAGATGTGGCTAAATTTATGAATTACCTTATGTTTGGTGGGAAAAAGGGAGCTGCCGAACAAATATTTTATGGTGCAATGGATATCATTAGATCACGTACAAAAAAAGACGGTGTTGAAATTTTTAAATTAGCTATCAAAAATGCTGGGCCGATGTTAGAGGTAAAATCCCGTCGTATCGGTGGTGCGAATTATCAGGTTCCAATAGAAGTAGCAAAGCACAGGCAATTTTTCCTTGCTGCCCATTGGATTATCGATGCAGCCCGTGGCCGTTCAAGTAAAGCGATGCAAGATCGGTTAGCCGCTGAGTTGATTTCTGCTGCTAACAATGAAGGTGGCGCTATTAAAAAGAAAGAAGATACTCATCGTATGGCCGAAGCCAATCGTGCTTTCGCTCATTTTAGATAAATGTTGATATAATATTATGAAAAAAATTTCATTAGATCATGTACGTAATATTGGTATCATGGCGCATATTGATGCGGGTAAAACAACATTAACTGAACGCATCCTGTATTATACAGGTCGTACCCATACACTTGGTGAGGTCCACGAGGGTGGTGCTACCATGGATTGGATGGAACAAGAAAAAGAACGTGGTATCACCATTACTTCTGCAGCTACTACTACCATATGGGATGAACATCGGATTAATATTATTGATACGCCTGGGCATGTTGATTTTACTGTAGAAGTAGAACGTTCATTGCGTGTGTTGGATGGCACTTGTGCTGTATTTTGTGCAGTAGGTGGTGTCGAGCCGCAAAGTGAAACCGTATGGCGTCAGGCTGATAAATATGGTGTTCCACGAATTGCTTTTGTGAATAAAATGGATAGAATTGGTGCTGATTTTTATCATGTATTGGAAATGATTAAAAATCGTTTGGGTTCCAACCCGCTTCCTATTGTTCTACCTATTGGATCAGGTGATATTTTCACTGGAATTATTGATTTAATTACCATGAAAGCCATTTTGTATAATGAATCTTCATTAGGAGCACACTTTGATATTGGAGAAATTCCTAATGATATGAAGGCAGAAGCTGAAAAATGGCGTCATCATCTTATCGAAGAGACGGCTAGTTATGATGAGTATTTGCTGGAAAAATATTTATCAGGTGAAAATATTTCGGAAGAAGATTTAAAAATTGCGATCCGTAAGGGATGTCTGGATAATACATTTATTCCTACCCTTTGTGGCTCAGCATTTAAAAATAAAGGAGTTCAACGATTGTTGGATGCCGTAAATGATTTTTTACCTTCTCCGTTAGATATTGGTGAAATTAACGGATTTCATCCGGATGATTCTGATGTAAAAATGACTCGTAAGCCAAGTATAGAAGATCCTTTTAGTGCATTGGCATTTAAAGTTATGACTGATCCATACGTGGGTAAATTGACATTTATTCGTGTTTATTCAGGGACGTTGGAAGCAGGTTCTTATGTTTATAATCCAAATACGAGAAAACGTGAGAGGATTAGTCGTATTCTGTTAATGCATGCCAATAAAAGAGAGGAATTAGATAAAGTATTAGCTGGTGAAATTGTTGCTGCCGTGGGACTAAAAAATTCTAAAACTGGGCATACACTATGTGAAGAGAAAAAAGCGATACTATTGGAATCAATGGAGTTCCCAGAACCAGTTGTTGAAGTCTCTGTAGAGCCATCAACCAAAGCAGATCAGGATGCATTATCTAAGGGCTTGAGTAAGCTAGCTGAAGAAGACCCGACTTTTAAAATATCTGTTCACCCTGATACTGGTCAAACGATTATAGCTGGAATGGGTGAGTTACACTTGGAAGTTTTGATTGATCGTTTACTTCGTGAGTTTAAAGTAAGGGCGAATGTGGGTACACCGCACGTAGCATATAATGAAGCAATTACCAAACGGGTTGAAAAAATAGATGTAAAGTTTGCTCGACAATCCGGTGGTCGGGGTCAATATGGCCATGTCGTGATAAATGTTGAACCAAATGAAATTGGTAAGGGTTACCATTTCGAAGATAAGATTGTTGGCGGCGTAATTCCCCGCGAATTCATCCAGCCAGTTAATATGGGAATACAAGATGCTCTTAAAAATGGTATTTTGGCTGGATATCCAATTGAAGATGTTCGCGTTGAGCTTGTTTTTGGTTCCTACCACGATGTTGACTCTTCGGAGATGGCTTTTAAAATTGCCGGTTCTATGGCAATTCAAGAAGCCTGTAAAAAAGCAGGTCCCGTATTGATGGAGCCAATTATGAAAGTTGAAGTTGTTGTTCCTGAACAATATTTGGGTGATGTAATGGGTGATATTAATTCACGTCGAGGAAATATAGAAAGTATGGGACAACGCAAAGATGCACATGTATTAAACGCTATTGTACCTCTAACTAGGATGTTTGGCTATGCAACGGATTTAAGATCAATAACACAAGGTCGCGCAGTATTTCATATGGAATTCGCAAACTATAAAAAAGTACCAAAGTCAGTGAAAGAAGAAATCATTGAGAAGGTACATGGAAAAGCTTCTTAAGCATATGGAGACTTGTTATGTCGAAACAAAAATTTGAACGAAATAAACCCCATTTAAACATTGGGACAATAGGCCATGTTGACCATGGTAAGACCACGCTAACAGCAGCGATTACAATGACTCAAGCTGCTAAAGGACTTAGTGAGGTTCGTTCTTTCGATAGCATTGATAATGCACCGGAAGAAAGAGAAAGAGGTATTACTATTCAGACCGCACACGTAGAGTATGAATCAGCAAACCGTCACTATGCTCACGTGGATTGCCCAGGTCACGCTGACTATATTAAAAACATGATTACAGGTGCAGCCCAGATGGACGGTGCAATTTTGGTAGTATCTGCTGCTGATGGTCCTATGCCTCAGACGCGGGAGCATGTACTTCTAGCCCGCCAGGTAAATGTGCCTTCTATGGTAGTATTCATGAATAAAACCGATCAGGTTGATGATGACGAACTTATAGAACTAGTAGAAATGGAACTCCGCGATCTGCTAAATGAGTATGAATTTCCTGGTGATGATATTCCTATTGTGAAGGGCAGTGCTTTAAATGCATTAAATAATGTGAATGATGAAGCGGCAACAGCTTGTATAACAGAACTGATGGAAGCCTGTGACAATTTTATTCCTGAACCAAAGCGTGATATCGATAAGCCTTTCTTAATGCCTGTCGAGGATGTATTCTCAATTACCGGTCGTGGTACTGTGGGTACCGGCCGTATCGAAAGCGGTATCATCAAAGTAGGTGATGACGTGGAAATGATCGGTATGGGTGAGACAAAAAAGACCACCGTTACCGGTGTAGAGATGTTCCGTAAGCTTTTAGATGAAGGCCGTGCTGGAGATAATGCAGGATTATTGCTCCGGGGTGTGGATAAAGAAGAACTGACACGTGGTATGGTATTGGCTGCACCAGGCTCTATTACGCCGCATACGAAGTTTAAGGCGAGTGTTTATGTTTTGAAGAAGGACGAAGGTGGTCGACACACTCCATTTTTCAATGGATATCGTCCCCAGTTTTACTTTCGCACTACAGATGTGACTGGTGTAGCTACATTGCCAGAAGGAACAGAAATGGTGATGCCGGGGGATAACGTGGAACTAGAAGTTGAATTGATTATCCCGATTGCAATGGATAAAGAGTTACGCTTTGCTATTCGTGAAGGTGGTCATACAGTTGGTGCTGGTGTTGTCACTGAGATCGTAGAATAAAAAACTCATAAATGGCTGGCAATAGTAAACGAGCAATTATTCAGCTGGAAAGTACAGCGGGAACAGGTTATCGCTATACGGTAACCAAAAGCAAACGGTTACACCCTGAGCGAGTAGAGTATCGTAAATATGATCCTGTTATTAGAAAGCATGTAATCTTCAAAGAGGCCAAGTAAGTTTTCCTATAGATTTCCCAGTAGTCAATTTGGCCATCAGGGAGATTCGAAAAGGAGTGTAGCTCAATTGGTAGAGCACCGGTCTCCAAAACCGGGGGTTGCGGGTTCGATCCCTGCCACTCCTGCAAAAAGAGAAAAAATTGAATTTGGGAATTCGATTTATTTGAAGGATAAATGAATAAAATTAAAAAATTCTTTTCTGATGTTAAATTTGAAATGAAGAAGGTCTCTTGGCCTAAATGGGATGAGTTAAAAGGATCAACTTTTATTGTTATCTCATTTTCAATTTTAATCAGTGTCTTTTTGTTTTTTATTGACAGAATTCTTACAACTGTTATACAGGTGGTTCTTTAGACTATGGAATGGTATACCCTTAGAGTAATCTCTGGAAAAGAAAAGAAAGTGCGCGACAACCTGCTATTTGAGTTAGATTATCAGAAACTTTCTAATGAGGTGGAGGATATCCTTGTGCCATCTGAAAATATTGTTGAAATGAGGGATGGTAAAAAGAAGGTGAAGAATAAGGTATTTTTTCCAGGATATATTCTCATTAACATGAACGAATCTAAGGAAGTATACCACCTGGTTGAAAATATGACTGGCGTTATCAGTTTTGTTGGTGCTAATGGTGAACCTCAGCCACTTAGAAAAGATGAAGTGACAAGAATACTTGGAGAAGTTGAAGGTCGTGAAGGTCATGAAAGAGTTATAGCGCCATATCGTGTTGGTGATGCAGTTAAAGTAACGGATGGTCCATTTAAGGATTTTTCTGGTTATGTAAACGAGGTAAGTGAAGAGAAACAAAAAGTGAAGGTTTCTGTGAGTATTTTTGGAAGGCCAACACCGATCGAATTAGATTTTTTACAGGTTGAATTAGAAAAATAAGCTAAGTGATGGCAAAAAAAGTTTCAGGTTATATAAAACTTCAAATTCCTGCTGGGCAAGCAAACCCAGCGCCACCAGTTGGACCGGCATTGGGTCAGCAAGGCGTAAATATTATGGAATTTTGTAAAGCCTTTAATGCTGCAACTAAAGATAAAGCCGGAATAATTACTCCAGTAGTCATTACCGTATATGCTGATCGCAGTTTCACTTTTATTACAAAAACACCGCCAGCAGCAGTATTGCTAAAGAAAAAAGCTGGTGTCCCAAAAGGGTCAGGTGAGCCAAATCGCGAAAAAGTGGGAAAAGTTACTGAATCGGATTTACGAGAAATTGCTGAAATTAAAATGAAAGATTTAAACGCCAATTCATTAGATATGGCAATGGAGATGATCCGCGGAACCGCCCGGAGTATGGGATTAGAGGTTTCAAACTAATGAAGATATCAAAAAATAAAAAAGCTGCAAATACTGTATTAGACCGTATGAAGGAATATTCCTTAGAGGATGCGGTTAAATTGGTCAAAGATTTGAAATTTGTAAAGTTTGATGAGTCTGTTGATCTGGCTATTAATTTAGATGTTGATCCTCGACATGCAGACCAAAATATTCGTTTAACAACGACTTTGCCGCATGGAACGGGGAAGGAAGTAAAAGTATTGGTGGTTGCTCAGGGCCCAAAAGAAAAAGAGGCTAAGGAAGCTGGTGCAGATTATGTTGGTAAAGAATATCTCGAAAAAATTAAAGGTGGTTGGAGTGATGTGGATAAAATTATTGCGACACCAGATATGATGGCTGAATTAGGAAAGCTTGGTAAAGTGCTTGGTCCTAAAGGATTAATGCCTAATCCAAAAAGTGGAACAGTAACGATGGATGTGACCAATGCTGTAAGAGAATTAAAATCTGGAAAAATTGAGCTACGTGTAGAAAAGAATGGAATTGTTCATACACAATGTGGAAAAAGTTCATTCCAAGAGAATGCGTTGGTAGAAAATATCCAAACTATCTATGATACAGTTATGAAAGCTAAACCTGCATCGGTGAAAGGGACATACTTAAAAAAAATGAGCGTTTCGTCAACTATGGGGCCTGGCATTAAAATTGACCAAGGTAGCATCAGGTAGAAAAAATGCCTAGTACAAAGAATATTAAGAAAGTGGAAGAATTGACCGATAAACTAGATAGAGCGAAAGCAGTTTATATCACTGATTACCTTGGACTGAATGTCGAGGATATCACCGAACTACGTCGCGGGTTCTATGACAATAATATAGAATATAAGGTAATAAAAAATACCTTATTAAAGTTAGCAGCTAAGAATAATGAATTGGAAGGATTGTATGATTATTTAAATGGATCAACTGCGATTGCTATTTCATATGAAGATCCAACTGGTCCTGCGCGAGTGTTAAAAAAGTTTTTGAAAGACCATGATCTGCCTGAAGTAAAGGGAATCGTGTTCGATGGGGATATAATGAACGGTGTCGAATTTAAACGAATCGCAGATATGCCGACCAAAGATGAATCACTGGCCAAGCTGGTATCCCTTTTGAATTCCCCAATGACCAAATTGATATGGGCCTTGAAGTCGCCAATGACCGATGTCGGTAATGCGCTAAGTAATTTA
>PBBH01000030.1 GCA_002716525.1 Fidelibacterota bacterium
ATTTCTTCACTTGTAAAACCTTTCTCATACAAATCTGATAAACAATAATAATTTCCAAGTGACTTACTCATTTTCCCCCCATTCACCAATAAATATTCTGCATGTAGCCAATAATTGACAAAAGGTGTACCTAAAGCACAAATGGATTGGGCGATTTCATTCTCATGGTGGGGAAATTTATTATCGACACCGCCACAATGAATGTCAAAATGATTTCCCAAGTATTCAATTGACATTGCTGAACATTCAATATGCCACCCTGGCCGTCCTCTTCCCCATGGTGAATCCCAAAACACATCAATATCTTCTTCTTTATAAGCTTTCCAAAGGGCAAAATCTCGAGGATTATCAAGACTGTATTCATCCGATTCAACTCTCTTTGATTGACGCATTTTAGATACATTGATATTGGTAAGTGACCCATAATCCTTAAATGATTCAATAGAGAAAAATACGGATCCATCGTTAGTCTTATACGCATGCCCCTTATCCACCAACTGTTGGATCATGTTAATCATGCCCTGAACATGCTTTGTAGCAGCGGGATAAACATCCGCAGGAATAATTTTCAATTCAGCTGAATCACGCTTGAATTTTTTTAAATAATGATCTGTAATTTGTGAAAGAGGCTTTTGTTTATCTCGAGCCTTTTGAATTGTTTTATCATCTACATCAGTAATATTCATGATATGGAAAACCTCAAAACCACGTGCTACTAAAACTCGTTTTAGAAAATCTTCAAAAAGAAAGGTTCGGAAATTTCCAATATGGGCTGTGTCATATACAGTAGGTCCGCATGTATAAAGTTTGACCTTCCCTTGTTCGTTGGGTACAAATTTTTCTTTTTTTTGGGTTAAGGAGTTATAAAAGCGGAGCACGTTTCCTTCCCACTGATTGGAGAAATTTAGTGTCAATATGAATAGCAATAGCCTGTTGCAAAGCATCAATTTTAATGATAAGGCGATCTTCGCCTTTTAACCGAGAAACAATTCCTTGCGCACCTTTCATTGGACCTTCGATTACTTCTACATCATCACCTACCGTAAAATATTCCGTTGGCTCTAACTTATATCCACCCTCTAAAGCCAAGCGTATTGCATCGACAACTCCATTCTTAATAACAGCTATATTTCCATTAAAACGTACTATGGTGCTCACACCGTGAGTCTGGAGGACATATATTGATTCTTTTAATTCTATTTTAGCAAATAAATAACTGGAGAAAAGAGGCAGTTCCACCCATTTTTTTCGGTCAGACCATTTCCGACGTTCTTTTACCAAAGGTAAATAGGCTTCAATACTTTTTTTTACCAATTGTTCAAATGCTACTTTTTCAGCCCTAGGTTTAGACCGGACGGCTATCCACTGTTTATTCATCGATTTTCTAACGCTTCATTGATTATGGTTTGAATTAGTTCAGGAAAACTTAATCCACTTGCTTTTGCAGCCTTAGGCACTAAACTGGTTTCGGTCATCCCAGGCAATGTATTCAGTTCCAAAAACCAAGCCCTTCCATTTTTATCTAAACGAAAATCCACTCTTGAATAGTGGCGACACCCAAGCAATTTATGAATCTTAAGCGCGGATTTCTGAATAGCTTTTGTCAGATCTTTATCTATGTTTGCGGGACAAAAATACTCTGTCATTCCCTTATTATATTTACATTCATAATCATACAGGCCATGAGAGGGAACGATCTCAACAATTGGATAAGCCTTATCCCCAATCACCGTAACTGTAATTTCTTTACCAACAATAAATTCTTCGATGAGCACTACATTTGCAAATTGGCGTGCTAACTCAATAGCAGCATCTAATTCAGATTCACCTTTTACTACAGTCAATCCAATTGTACTACCCTGGTCATTCGGTTTTATTACAACAGGAAACACCATATCACCAACTGAAGGTAATGGATCATTATTAGCTAAGGAAACCCAGTTGGGCGTTAATAAATCTTTCCGATGGACTAAAGCTTTACTTATACGCTTATCCATGCAAATAGCAGAAGCTTCAGTCTTTGAACCAGTGTATTTCACACCTAAGCTTTGGAGAAAACCCGGGATAACTCCATTCTCGCCATCACCACCATGGAGGCCATTGAATACCAAATCCACTGTTAATAGATCAGGGACCAGTAATTTCATATCGAATTGCGGATCAAGATCTAAGACGTCATGGCCCAGCTCTTTACAAGCGGCCGATATGGCTTTCCCAGAGGAAAGCGACACTTCCCTTTCGGCAGAATTTCCTCCAAGTAAAACACCAATTTTCATCTAATACCTATTAGTTTGTTCGCACCATCCATCAAGTCTTGCACAATATAGGTTGGTGAAATCGATCCTAAATTTTGTTGGGTATCTTTTCCCCTTCCGGTTAATACCAACATGGTATCCATCCTTAAATTTACGCCTGCTTCTAAATCGGATAAAGCATCACCAATCATAATACTCCGCTGTAAATCAATCTGGTGATCTTCCGATGCTTGATTAAACATTCTCGGGCCTGGTTTTCTAAATTGGGTAGCTTGGTCCGGATGATCTGGGCAATAATAAATACCTAGTAATTCTATTCCGTTTTCATAAAATTGATTCAATATATAATTATGGATCTCACTCAAATTATCTATTTTAATTTTGCCACGATCAATACCGGATTGATTGGTAACAATACAAAAGCGATTTCCATCTTCGCTTAGATTTTTTAACGCCTGCAGTGTAAAATCGTAAAATGTAAACTGATCTAAAACATTAATATATCCCGGATCAGGATTTAAGGTTCCGTCCCTATCAAGAAATATAGTGTCATACTTTTTCATTCGATAATATGCCGACCGGAAATGTCTTTAATATGCACAGAACTCCGTAAAAAATAAATAAATCCAATAATAGCAAAAGGTATAGACCCAACGGCATGCAAAATCACCGCAAATGCCTGGGCTTCTACCCTCCCTACAGAAAAAAATACGGTCAAAGCATAAACGGCAGCGGCATGGTAAGTACCCACCGCACTGGGTGCAGCTGGTATAGCTATAGCCAATGAAGTTGCGATTAGAACAACACCAACTTCAATCCATGAAAGGTTTATTCCTGTTGCAAGAATTACAGCATAGGTGGAACTATAATAAACCACCCACATAAAAATTGTGTGCAAAACGATTTGTCCCACATGCTTGGTGCTTCTTATCGAAGTTAATCCATCTACTAAATTGTTTATAATGGTTAAGATACGATGGGCGAATGCTTTTTCGAAAATAGACCAATTTTCAACACGCTCCATTAAATGAGATTGAGCCCGCCCCAAGGCAAGTATAAATCCAAACCCCAAAATTGTAATTAATACGACAAACAATATTATTGTTCGGCCGCCAGAATCAAATGGATAAAACCAACCAAATACCAATATCGTTCCAACCATGCCCAACATATCAACAGTTCTATCTAATAAAACAGTTCCAAACGCAGCTGATGTTTCTACACTTTTACGGGATGAAATTGTATATGCACGTAATAGTTCGCCCAATCGAAAGGGTAAAACAACATTGCCAAAATATCCGATCATTGTTGCCGCAAAAAGTGGATGAAATCGAATATTATCAATTGGTTCTAAAAGTAACTGCCATCTTTCAGCTCGAATCGCTACAGAAAAAATTAACAAAACCGTTGCAATTGCCATCCACAACAAATCCACAGATTTTAAATGGAACCATAATTCATCAAAATCCACCTGCCCAAAAGCATAATATAATCCTACTCCGCTTATACCAATACTGATAATAAATTTGAGCCACTTATTCACGAAGATCAATTACCTCCATCGCTCTCGGACTGAATGTATGATATAACACTATTTTCCCTTTTGTATAGCTGTTAACACTCAAATCAACACTCTGATTTGGACCATACTTAATCTTTATATTTTTAGGCTGACCATTTTTCAGGATTGTCATTTTACCCGAGTATCCCATTATTGGAATATCATAATCCATTGCAACTAGGGTTTCTCCAACTATAGGTGGACCAAAAACAACATTCTTAAAGTCACCTGTGATGAGATTAAATATATTCATATCTCCTTCAATCATCTGATCAATAATGAGTTGATTTGTAACTTTATTCCAAGTTTGAATTGTATCTCCTGCTACATGAACAGTTTCTGTAGCTGTATCTAACAGATAATGGTCGTCCGTAAATATTTCAATTGTACCGCTCTGGATAAAGTTAGTTTCAAATTGTTTATGTTGGATTTCAACCGAAATTGACACACCTTTGGGATCATTCATGGCTGCCATAAATTTTTCTTCCCATGGATTTGTTTGTGCGATAATCCACGCTGAAAGCATTGATAACAGCGATAGAACATTTTTCATAAAGGATTATTCTAAGGTTTCAAGATAGGATTCATCTACAAGAACCTCGCGTGCTTTACTACCCGTAAATGCACCCACAATGCCCGCTTGTTCCATTTCATCAATCAACCTAGCAGCTCTGGAGTATCCGACCTTAAGACGACGCTGAATTAGTGAAATGGATCCCTGCTGATGGATCACAACTAATTTCACGGCTTCATTAAATAATTCATCATAACCGATGTCATCTCCTGTTACAAGCCCGCCCGCACCCATTGTTTCCCTAGGACTAGCTATAACCAAATCTTCTGCTTTAGGTTGAGTAGCAATATGGCCCATGAGCGCTTCAATTTCCTCTAAACTTAAAAATGCATTGTGAAGACGAGAAGGTTGAGGGGAGCCATGACCAAGATAAAGCAGATCCCCACGGCCGATAAGTTTTTCTGCACCTGAAGTATCAATAATCGTACGTGAATCTATCTTTGTTGCCACCTGAAACGCAATTCTAGAGGGAAAGTTTGCTTTAATTACACCCGTAATTACGTCTACCGAAGGGCGCTGCGTTGCAACCACAAGGTGAATACCCACAGCACGGGCTAATTGAGCCAAACGGGCGATGGGCGCCTCAACCTCTTTCGCATTAAGCATCATTAGATCGGCTAACTCATCAATAAGGACAACAATAAAGGGCATGACATTTTCACCCTTCTCTATCATTTTACTGTTATACTCACTTATATTACGTACAACTGCATCCGCCAATATATCATATCGGCGACCCATTTCTTTTTCCACCGCACGAAGAGCTAATACGGCATTCTCAGGTGAGGTTACAATTGGTTCAGTGATATCTTCAATTTTAAGCAGATGATAGTCTGCTAATTCACGATAAACTGCCATTTCAACCTTTTTCGGATCTATGATAACAAATTTTACTTCATCTGGCGTGGCCTGGTACAACATGCTAGCTAGAATTGTATTAATACATACTGACTTCCCTGAACCAGTCGTACCAGCAATTAACAAGTGGGGCATTTGAGTTAAATCTAAAGTGGCAATTTCACCACTGGTCGTTTTGCCCAGNGCAAGNGTNAACTTTGATTCTGAAGAAGCAAATTTTTCAGAATTAATAACAGATTTGAAATAGACCATATCTGGGTTCCGATTGGGTATCTCAATTCCCACGGATGATTTACCAGGAATNGGCGCAATAACACGAACACGACTCGCCTCCATCACNCGGGCAAGGTCATCAGATAATGCCACAAATTTGTTTACACGNACACCTTCNGCTGGTTCGACTTCAAATAGAGTNATTACAGGNCCGGGGCTTACATTTACCACCTTACCCATNACACCAAATGTTTCNAGTGATTGTTGGAGGAAATTGGCGCGNTCCACCAATTCGTCACGGCTCANACCATCCTGGACNNNGACAGGATTTGCTAATATATCTGCTGAAGGAAGCTGATAAGCTTTCTTTGGCGCTTGGCGTTCTTGAACTTTATCAAGATCAACTTCGNTTTCTTCNACAATTTCCCCTACCTCCATATCATCTTCAACCGATTCATCTGAATTGAGATTAACAGACTGTGCTTCAGGNTCTTTTGGTATTTCCTTTTTAGAAGAATCATCGTCATCGATGGCAATTNCTTCAAAAGATTGCTCTGTCAATTCTTCTTTATTAGGTTGGGATTCCTGCTCAGGCTCCTCTTCTATTTCTTCTAAAGAAGCATCTAATAATTCGTCTTTCTTCTCGATCAATTCTTCTTCTTTTTTACGCCGCCAATCAATTTTACTAATCAGATTTCGTGTATGCCTATGCTTTTCATCTTCTACGGATTTCTGTTCGGTAACCAGAGATCTTTCTTCCTGTTTTTTCTTATACTGATCTAATAAGGATCGGATTGGTTTATAATAACTAAAGCCAAAATATCCGCGGATGAGCACCAACCACAATGCCAGCAGAACAATAACAATTCCAGTCGCACCTACAAAATCATAAATCATCCCTGAAATGAGTCCACCGATCATTCCACTGAATCGATAGGTTATATCCGTAATTCCATACCGAAAGATTTGCGCTGCACCCAACGTGATTGATGAAAGTATAACGACACCAACAAGATATCCAGACAGGCGACTNATGGCTTCAAATTCTTTATGAGTGAAAAACCAAATCCCCCAAGAGATAGCCAANAATGGCAGAATNAATGAACTATATCCGAACGTCAGTTTAATGAAAAAATAAGCGATCCATACACCCAGAATTCCCATGGGGTTTTCCAAACGAACATTTGGAGAAATCCCTGGATCCTCGTTTGGATTATAGCCCAATAAACTAACAAACACTAAAAGTGAAATCGCAACGGACAAGATTCCTAATATTTCTAAACGTCTTTCTTTCATGAATATAATTATTCGGACAATTTTATCATGTGTATTATACCAACAAAAAACTGGTCAATTAAATAGAAGCCAATGAATCCAGCATCGCCAATAATCAAAATGGTTTTATCATAAANCATTACTTTAATTATTTACAGTTATTTCCTTATAAAAGGAGAGTTAACCACTTTACAATTTAATAATTTATGGCGGACTTTCATTTTAAGCTTGGTTCCAGTTTTTGCAAAACCTTTGGCCACATAAGCCAAACCAATCCCTTGATTTAAAGAGGGCGATTGGGTCCCGCTTGTTACCTCACCCACTACTGCTCCATTGTTAACGATTGTGTATCCTTTTCTCGGAATGCCGCGATCAATCATTTCAATGCAGATTAACTTTCTAGTTATGTTTGCTTTCGCATCAACCAAAGCTTCCTTACCAATAAAATTATCTTTATCGAGTTTGGTAATCCAACCCAAACCAGCTTCAATGGGATTGGTGGAAGCATCAATATCATTACCATAAAGGCAATATTTCATTTCCATTCTCAGGGTATCCCGNCAACCAAGNCCGGTTGGTTCTACAGCATCGCCACCCGCTTTCATAATTGCATCCCATATCTTTACTATATTGTCATGGTCCGCATAGATNTCAAAACCCAACTCTCCCGTATAGCCTGTTCGGGCTATAGTGGCTGAATTCCCGTTGATTTTGGCTACGTCAAACCAATAGAAATCAATTTCATTTAAATTAATATCAAAAATATTTTGAAGGATAGATCGTGATTTCGGCCCTTGCAAAGCAATCAATCCTGTTTGATCACTTATATCCAATATATCCACGTTGTCCAGCTTATGGGCCATAAACCAATCCAGATCCTTTTCTTTATTAGAAGCATTTACCACTAACATAAAATGATCCGGGTAGCGATATATGAGCAAATCATCGATGATTCCTCCATCCTCATAGCACATAGCGGAATATTGAGCTTGCCAAGGCTGAATCGAGACAACATCATTTATAGTAACATAATCCAAAAACACTTCCGCCTCATCTCCAGTAATGATGAATTCACCCATATGGCTCACGTCAAATAANCCAGCAGAATGTCGCACCGCATTATGTTCTTGAATGATACCAGTATATTGAATTGGCATTTGATAACCTGCAAAATCAACCATTTTCGCACCAAGTTCGACATGTTTCGTGTATAATGGTGTTTGCTTCATGAAGTTTCAAAACAAGTTTTCAANTTTGCCATTCCTTCATTGATATCATCTACTGTAATACCAGAATAAGCAAACCGAATAAAAAATTCCGTTTCATCAGATAAAGGTCGACCAAAATGCTCCCGTGTACAAAATGATACATTTGCATTTTCAAGGGCATATACCTGAAGTTGCTCAATTTTATCAAATCTTTTTCGTTTCATAATTTCAGTCACATTAGGAAAAAGATAAAAAGTGCTTCGAGGTGTGGGAATATCGATCCCATCAATAGCATTCAAACCTGCCACCGTNGCGTCNCGNCGTTCTCTCAGAGTATTAAGAATATTTTGCGCACCGCTTTGGTCTCCTGTTAATGCCTCTACCANGGCAGNTTGGATGAAATGAGTTGTACAGGATTCTGCATTTACATTCAGTTTTGAAATGATATTAATGATTGTTTTTGGCCCTATTGATCCACCTACACGCCATCCNGTCATGGCATATTTTTTTGAGAAGGTATATAAAATGACTGTTCGNTCCTGCATCCCTGGAATAGNTACGATAGAAAGTGGATTACCATCATAGAGCATTTCATAATAAGCATCATCAGCCAAAACCCAAAGATCATGATCGATGGCCAATTGGGCGATCGCTTCCATTTCTTCCTTGGAGGATTCAGCAGAAAGGGGATTCTGGTAATTATTATAAATGATTGCAACCGTTTTATCTGTAATAGATGCTTTCAATCTGTCTAGATCAATATCAAATCCTTTATCAGTTTGTATGTAACCATANGGCATTGCTCGGCCACCCTGGTATTCAATTTGCGATTCATAAATGGGATAACCGGGATTAGGGAAAAGCACTTCATCNCCTGGATTCATTATAGCAGAAATAAATTTTCCAATGGTTGGTTTTCCACCAGGCTGGACAGATACATTGTTCGCACCATATGTCACACCCCGTTTTGTCCCTACATCGTGAGCCAAAGCTTCTCTTAAAGGCAAAATACCTTCCGATGGGCAGTATCCCGTTTTACCATCTCGAATACCTTTTAAAGTAGCTTCTACTATATTTTCAGGTGTGGCCAGATTGATATCTCCNAAGTGAAACGGATATACTTTATGGCCTTTCTTAGCCCAAGCCTGTGCCTGCGCCGATACAGCGAATGCTGTTTCAGTTCCCAATTGGTTTAATTGATTTGCGTATTGCATATTCTTTTCAAATCATCTTCGCTAATGCTTTGCGAATAATTTCTTCTAATCCACCGAACAGATCGCCTGCTTTTTCTAAATCTTTCAAAGTCTTATTTATTTGGGCCGGTTTATACCCNAGGGATAATAATGCGTTCACNGCATCTTTTACTGATGATGATTCATTACTTTCCATAAATCCCAATTCATCTTTACCATCAAAATCTGAAGCAAATTTTTCCTTCAACTCTACAATGATCCGTTTGGCTGTTTTTGGACCGATCCCTGGGATTATAGTTAAGGATTGCACATCACCAGATACAATCCGATTTTTAAATTCATCTGGGTTGGTTCCGGATAAAATATTCATCGCGGACCTTGGACCGATTCCAGTGATCGTATTCAGATTAATAAACAAGTTTCGCTCNGATGAATCCTTAAATCCAAATAGGTCGAGAATATCTTCCTTAACATGCAGGTGTGTCAACAATTCTACNGGGTTACCAACTGAAGGAAGNCTCTCATAGGTCGATATAGAAATATGAANACGAAAGCGAATTCCATTTATATCCACAATGGCTTCAGTAGGACTTTTGGCAAACAATTTGCCCGTGATAGAATCCATTAAACTCATAAATATTTATTCTGGTTAATATGGCATAATCCAATTGCCAGCGCATCAGATATGTCCAACGGTTTTAGTGGTTCATCCATTTTTAAAATTTGCTGCACCATGTATTGAACCTGTTTTTTATCCGCTGCTCCATTACCCACAACCGATTGTTTGACCTTTCTAGGCGCGTATTCTACAGACGGAATCCCTTTTGATGCAGCCGCCAATAAGAGCACACCGCGAGCCTGCCCTAAAAGCAATGCAGATTTTACATTTTTGCTAAAAAAGGTATCCTCGATAGCCATAGCCTGGGGTTCAAATTTTTCTAACAATTCGGTCATATGGCTATTTAAATATTCTAATCGGTTAGGCAAAGCCTCATCGGCCGGCGGTTTAATGGTGCCATAAGCCACCACCTGAATATTCGCACCCTTATAATCCAAGATTCCAAAACCGGTTATGCTCAATCCGGGATCTACGCCAATCACTCTTTGTATTGTTTCCACCGAGGATAAATTGCATTTACAGGTTATAGATCTTCATCATACACATCAAGATTGGAATATAGATTTTGAATATCTTCATTTTCCTCTAAAGCTTCCATCAATACCATTAAACGTTTAACATCATCCCCTTCTACTTTCATGACATTTTTTGGTACCATTTCTACGGCGGTAGAGGTCACAGCATACCCTTTTGCAGTAAGGGAATCCGATACGTTTACCGTCTTAGACGGGGAAGTTGTGATTAGATATTCACCATCGGAACTGCTAAAATCGTCTGCTCCTGCCTCAAGAGCTTCTTCAAAAACCAAATCTTCGTCATAGCCATTGGTCGATACAGTAATCTGACCCATTTTTTCAAACATCCAAGAGACCGATCCATTTTCACCAAGGTTCCCTCCATATTTGTGCATAAGATGGCGAATCTCAGATACAGTCCTTTTTTTATTATCGGTAAGCACTTCCATAAAAAGAGCCACACCCCCTGGGCCGTATCCTTCATAAGTAAATTCTTCGTAATTAATACCTTCTAGTTCTCCTGTCCCCTTTTGAATAGCACGGTTGATATTATCATTTGGCATATTAGCTGTTTTAGCGGTAGATATGGCCTGTCGAAGGCGTGGGTTCGCATCAGAATCACCTCCGCCATCACGTGCAGCGATTATCAATTCCTTTATTAGTTTTGTAAAAATTTTACCACGCTTTGCATCCGTAGCTGCTTTTTTACGTTTGATAGTCGCCCATTTGCTATGTCCGGACATAATTTCCTATGTGATGCTAAGAATTAAAACACAAAATTACGACAGTGCAAGTCTGATTCCCAATGAAGGGATTAGCTGAAATGCCATATAAATCATTACAAATCACACAATCCAAATCTGTGGTTCGAGTCGCTTTTAATCGCCCCAAAGTACTTAATGCACTAAATGAGGAAATGATTGCTGAAACAACTGATATTTTCCAATCATTAAGTAAAGATATTTCAGTAAGAGTAGTTGTGCTAGAAGGAAATGGAAAAGCATTTTCCGCTGGCGCTGATTTAGCCTACATGAAAATGGCTGGAGAATCTGATTTAGCACAAAATGAACAGCAAGGAAATAATTTGGCAAAAATGTATCAAGCTATTGACAATTGTACTAAGCCAGTAATCGTCAAAGCACATGGATATGCCATTGGTGGCGGTTTCGGGTTTTTAACCTTGGCAGATATTGCCATTGCTGAAGAGAATACTCAATTTTCTTTGAGTGAAGTAAAATTAGGCATTATCCCATCAGTCATTGGTCCTTTTTGCATAAAGAAGATTGGCCTATCTCATTTTCAATCATTGGGTCTTACGGGCGAATTAATTAATGTTGAACAAGCGCTACGTATTGGACTCATTCATGAGACCTCAACCGCCGATAATATTGAAGACCAGGTCAAGAAAAAAGTGAACCAATTATTATTAGCGGGACCAAAGGCCATTTCGGCTTTCAAAGTATTCTGTAAAAATTTAAATCCAGATAAAAGTGCAGAAATAATTGCCCAACTCCGTGCCTCTGATGAAGGACAGGAAGGATTAGCGGCTTTTCTAGAAAAACGAAAACCTAATTGGTTTGAAACACTTGATTAGATGAGCCAAAAAGTCCATATTGTTGAAGTAGGCCCCCGCGATGGCCTACAAAGCATAGCCGAAGAAGTTTCAACTATTAATAAAGTCAAGTTTATTGATATGTTGACAGAGGCAATATGCCCCGAAATCGAAGTGGCCAGTTTTGTTTCTCCTAAATGGGTTCCACAAATGGCCGATGCAAAGGAGGTTACATCTTTAATTAAACGAAAAGATCAGATTATTTATACTGCGCTGGTACCAAATTTAAAAGGTCTTGAGAATGCTATTAAATGTGGATATCATTCTGTGGCCGTTTTAACTACGGCTAGTGAATCATTTTCTCTAAAAAACACCAATTGTTCCATTGAAGAAAGCATAAAACGTATTGAAGAAATGATTCCTCATTGCAAAGAGAATAAAATTCGTATCAGGGGATATATTTCTACATGTTGGGTATGCCCTTATGAAGGTAACATTGGTATCGAAACTGTTATTAAAGTTATCCAAGATTTAATTGATCTAGGAGTAGATGAGATATCCCTAGGAGATACAATCGGGAAGGCCACCCCGGAGGGTGTAGAATACCTCCTAAAAATTATTCTAGATAGTTGGCCACCAGAATTATTCGCACTCCACATGCATGATACTTATAATATGGCAGCGGAAAATATTGTGGTTGGGCTAGGGATGGGCTTACGCATTATTGACTCAAGTGCTGGAGGTGTCGGCGGATGTCCTTATGCTCCGGGTGCTGCTGGGAATGTATCCACAGAAACAGTAGCAAGGATTTGCATGGAACAGGGTTTTAAGACGGGTATTGATGTTGAAAAATTAAAGTCAGCTGGAAATTATATTCAATCCATCACACAATCATAAATTATGTCAATTATTAAAACCAACATTAAACCCAAATCTGACAAATATAAATCAAACTTTGAATACCATACATCTTTGGCCTTGGATCTTGGTTCCAAACTAACGGAGATAATAAAAATGGGGCCGCCCAAAAGAGTGGATAAACAACGCTCACGTGGAAAGTTAACGGCCCGTGAACGAATTGAAGGTCTTATGGATCCGAATTCATATTTTCTAGAATTTTCTGCTTTTGCCGGTTACAAAGTTTATGAAGACAATTTGCCGGCAGCAGGAATTATTACTGGTATAATCAGAGTGCACGGACGGCAATCTGTTGTTGTTGCAAATGACGCCACTGTGAAGGGGGGCACATACTATCCTCTAACAGTTAAAAAACATCTAAGAGCCCAAGAAATAGCCATGGAAAATCATCTTCCATGTATATACCTCGTGGATAGTGGCGGTGCCTTTTTACCAAAGCAAGATGAGGTATTTCCAGATAGAGAACATTTTGGTCGAATTTTTTACAACCAGGCTCAAATGAGTGCCAAAGGAATACCCCAGATCGCAGCAGTTATGGGATCCTGCACAGCTGGTGGTGCTTATGTACCGGCTATGAGCGATGAAGTCGTGATTGTTGACAAAACAGGGACCATATTTTTGGGTGGACCACCACTCGTACAAGCAGCAATTGGAGAAGTAGCTACGCCAGAAGAATTAGGCGGAGCCCGAATGCACACTCGAATCAGCGGTGTGGCTGATCATTTTGCTAAAAATGATACTGAAGCTTTAGGAATAATTCGGAATATTTTCGATCATTTCCCCAATACCATCATGGAGTCAAAGAAATTTGAAGTGCCAAAATATAATACTGAAGAAATTTTTGGTATCGTATCAAAAGACCATACCACTACATTTGATGTAAAAGAAATTATTGCCCGTATTGTTGATGGCTCTGAATTCCAAGAATTCAAAGCCGATTATGGAAAAACACTCGTGACCGGTTTTGCTAAAATTGAAGGCTACCCATTAGGAATTGTGGCCAACAACGGAGTTTTATTTAGTGAACCATCGATTAAGGGTGCCCATTTTGTTGAATTGTGCTGCCAAAGAAAACTTCCTCTTCTATTTTTACAAAATATCACAGGATTTATGGTCGGAACCAAAGCAGAAAAAGGTGGTATTGCCAAAGATGGTGCCAAGCTCGTTCAAGCAGTAGCATCTGCGAATGTACCTAAAATGACAATTATTATTGGAGGTAGTTTCGGTGCCGGAAATTATGCTATGTCCGGGCGGGCCTACCAGCCAAGGTTTTTGTGGATGTGGCCCAATGCTCGAATTTCAGTTATGGGCGGCAACCAGGCCGCTGATGTACTAGCCACCGTGAAAAAAGATCAAATGGAGGCAGATGGAAAAAAAATGAGCGCAGAAGAATGGGAAAAAATCCGTAAACCAATCCTTGAAAAATATGAAAAGGAAGGCCACCCCTATTATGCTAGCGCCCGATTATGGGATGATGGAGTGATTAATCCTTTAGATACGCGTCAAGTGGTGGGTAAAGCGTTAAGATCTGTTAGAGATATACCCATTCCAGAACATCAATTCCCTGTATTTAGGATGTAATGTCGTTACTATTGGTGAAACTCTGAAGATAATCGATCCAATAAAAATTTCGGTGGTCGTTTCGGTTTTCCATCTTTATCTATAAAGCCATGAACTGTATGGCCTGTGACTAATAACTGATTATCTGTTTTACGATAAACTTCGTAGTCTATTTTCATGCGTGCCTGTGGGACTTTCTTAATCATAGTTCGGATAAAGATTTTATCTTCAAAACGGGCCCCTTCTTTATAATCAGCTGTTGCAGTAACAACCGGTAAAAAATAACCATCCTTTTCAATATCGGTAACAATCAAATTAATACTTTTCAGCATTTCAGTGCGGGCCTGTTCAAAAAACTCAAAATAGCGGGAATAATAGACTATACCCATCTGATCAATATCTTTATAATAAATTTTGGTATTATAGTCGTAGGTAATCACTATGATTCTGTATAGACACCCATTTTTTCATAGCGTGCTATCCGTCGTTCTAGAAAGGTGTCGGGTTCTATGTTCTTTAAATTTTCTAATTCTCCCAGCAATACCTTTTTCAAAGTTTCAGCTATTTCATCAAAATTACGATGGGCACCACCCAATGGCTCTTCAACAATCCTATCGCAAATACCCATATTCATTAGATCATCCGGGGCGACTTTCATGGCATCAGCCGCATCAGGTGCTTTGGCAGAATCCCGCCAGAGAATAGACGCACAGCCTTCAGGACTGATAACCGAATACCAGGTATTTTCTAACATTAGCATCCTATCACATACACCAATACCTAAAGCACCACCACTGGCCCCTTCTCCAATGATTATGGCTATAACTGGTACTTTGAGCTTAGACATCTCCCATATATTTTTGGCAATAGCCTCTCCTTGTCCACGCTCTTCTGCTCCTATGCCTGGATAAGCACCAGGTGTATCAATTAAAGAAATAATCGGTAGATTAAATTTTTCTGCCAGTTTCATAGTCCGTAGTGCTTTACGATAGCCTTCCGGCCTCATCATTCCAAAATTTCGAAACAGATTTTCCTTCGTATTTCGTCCTTTTTGCTGACCAATGAACATAACACTGACTCCCTCAATAGAACCTATTCCACAAATAACTGCTGAATCATCGCTAAAATACCTATCACCATGAAGTTCGATGAAATCAGGCGAAAAAAATTGAATATAATCTAGTGAAAATGGTCTCTGGGGATGTCTTGCTAATTGAACACGCTGCCAACGAGATAATCCAGAGAAAATCTCTTTCAAAGATGAATTTCGTTTGGTTTTCAGTTTGGACAATTCGGTGGAATGATCTGCCGAACTGGTATCTGCTTCTAATTCCAAGATCTTAAGATCAATCTCCTGGATAGGTTTTTCAAATTCTAAGTAGTAATCTGCCATAATGATTTAAAAATTGGGCGAAAATTTAAACAATTACAATCGTGTAAAATTTATTTATTCCATCCAAATATACGCCATATTCTTAGGCGCCACACCACCCATATAGCCTCAAACATAATAGAGCGACTCATTTTGGATTCTCCAATAGTGCGGTCAATAAAAATAATAGGGTGTTCCACTAAACTATACCCTTTAATCCAAGCTCGAAAGTTCATCTCTATCTGGAAAGAATATCCCGAAGAACGAACCTTATCTAATTCAATCGATTCCAAGACCTTTTTGGACCAGACTTTGTAGCCTCCGGTGGCATCTTTCAATGGCATACCTGTAGCTATGCGGGAATACAAATTTGCCCCATAACTGATTACCAGCCGCCGGATTGGCCAATTCACTACACTGACCCCATTAATGTACCGACTTCCAATCACAACATCATGATTGTCCAATAATTTTATCATTTTGGCAATTTCTTTAGGATGATGGGACATATCGGCATCCATTTGGGCAATCACTTCATAATTACGAGCTAAAGCCCATTTAAAACCAAATATGTATGCCTTGCCAAGACCATCCTTTTTATTTCTGATCTCTAAATGAAGGTTAGGATAGGTCAATTGAAGATCTTGGACGATTTTTGCCGTACCATCGGGAGAATTGTCATCCACAATTAACAAATGATAATTTGAATCTATCTTGAATATTTTTTCAATAAGCATAGCGACATTTTTATGCTCATTGTAAGTAGGTGATATAATCAACGTTTTCATTTGACCAATTGCTTACGAATTTTCTCCAAACAAGTTTCAACTGAATTGGGGACGATTCCCAATGCTGATTCAATTTTTTCTGTTTTTAACCCACTTCTTAATGGGCGCGGTGCAGTTTGATTTAAATCAGCGGTCGAAATGGGCGATACCAAGTTTGTATCCAGATCAAATACCTTTGCGATAATCAAGGCAAAATCATATCGATTCATAAGGTCTGCATCACCATAATGAAATAGGTCAAAAGCTTTTATATTAATCAACTTGCCAATTAGTGGGGCTAAAGATTCAGTCCATGTTGGATTATTCCATTGGTCGTCAACCACATTGATTTTCTTACCTTGAGATAAGGAATCCACCACCCACTTTACAAAACTGGCCTGGGTCAGTTTTGTATAACTATAGAGCACATTGGTTCTAAGGATGGTTGTCCTAGTGTGATTTGCCCTTAACCATTCATCAGCGTCCAGTTTCGTTCTTCCATATACAGAAATGGGGTTGGTTTCGTCTAATTCATCGTAGGGGCCCGCTATTCCATCAAACACATAATCGGTGGATATTTGTATGAAATGGCCTCCGAAGCCACGGCACAAATTTTTTACACCATCAACATTGATTGCTCGCGCCATAGAAGGATCATTTTCACATTTATCCACATCGGTCATTGCACCAAGATTCAAGATAATATCAGGATTGGTCTCTGCCAAAACCTGATCAACAGTTTTCTCATCAGCAATATCAAGTTGTATACCATTATCAAGAACGATCACATCACTGATAAATAACTTAAAGTTTGACTTTAAGTGTTTTATACAAGCTTCTCCAAACTGACCATATGAACCGGTTAATAATATAGATTTCACAATAAATTATTATTAATTATTTATTGTGTTATGCTGAAAGAATGAGCCACAATATCGACCTGTCTTAGTAGTAAATATTTGTCCTTACCCGGATGAAAGATCATTAAATGAATAAAGAAAGTTCGATTGGTTGCTTCATCATAAAATAGGTAAGAAATAAAGGGTCCCCCTTGCGCTTCCTCAATGCTTTCCCAAAGACCTGTAATTTTCCATGCACCCCAATGGTTGAATGAGACTGGTTCGATTTTAAATAAATGATCTACATACTGGATACTTTCAAAATATTCAGGAATGAGTCTTTTTACATGATCATCTACTGAAGCACTATCGGTGTATGATAAACCCTCTTCCCATTGGACCGCCAACCATCGGTAAGGCATATCACGTCCCATCCAAAATAATTGTTGCTCAGCACTATTGGCGATCACAGTAAAACCCCACGGAATGTTCATAGTCCAGGCATATTTTTCCTCTAGTTCTTTTTCAAGTTTTTTCTGACGAGAAGATTTACCAAATAAATGAACACTCTGCCGTTTAAAAAAAAGATCGTCATATTGTTTTTTGAGCCAAGGGCCTTGGTCTTCTGCACGTTCCAATAGTTTATCTATTGTTAAACTATTCATAATGAGATAGTTCTGGTTTCTCGCAAAGACATCCTTTGCAAAAATAAGCTGGTTCTCACCGTCCATGGTGGATTTATATTGCGCTGGTGATAGTAGGTTCTTTACCAATTTCACACCCAGATTTCGTGGATTCTCTCCAAAGGCAGCAACAATGACATTCACATGGTTTTTTACATCGTTGAAATTTTCCGGATCCGCCCAGACTCTGCGATAGTATGGCTCTGGTTGTGGTGTGTATAATGTATCATTGAAAATCGTTGTGAGCACTGTCTGAATAGCATCTCTGTCTTCGAAAGACGTTACCACCACTAACTCATTATCCGCACCCTGTGCACGTGGTTTGACAACATCNCANCCTTCCCAAANCAAAATTATTGTGAAAAAAAGTCCAAGTCGTGTAATCATTAAGTATTTATTCATTGTTCAGTATAAAATTAGCTCGTTGTTTTTCAAAAAGGACAGAAAGAACCTTTACCCGNACACGATCACCTAGNCGATATTCCTGATTATATTTTTTCCCTCTNAGGCAATAAAGATCTTCGTCATAAGTATATTCATCATCCTCAAGTGTATCCAAGTGGACAAGCCCTTCTGCCAATGAAGATTTTAGCTCTACGAACAAGCCAAAGTTCACCACACCTGAGATGATACCATCAAATGATTCTCCAATTCTTTCTCCCAGCCAACGTANCTGTTTCATTTTGATATATTCCCGTTCAGCGGTTAGNGCTTGAATTTCCCCTGNATTGGAAAGTTTCACCACTTTTTCCATAATGTCCCGCCATTCTTCTTTTGGCTCGAAGGATTGATCACATACCATTTTAATTACCCGATGTACCATGAGGTCGGGATAGCGCCGAATGGGCGACGTGAAATGGGTATAATGTTGGAACGCTAAACCAAAATGTCCCTGATTTTTCATGGAATACACCGCTTTGGACATGGTTCGTAAAGTAACATTCACAATCAAATGGCGATAGGGTGAATCTTCAACATGCTTGAGAACATTTTTAAAATCATTGGGAGATAAATCACCTTCAGAGACCTGTATACCTAAACGTAACAATTTCAATAGACTACCGAAACGGTCCACTTTCAGTTTATCCGGTTTGGCATGGACACGATATACAAATGGAAATTTCTTTGGTACTTTCTTTGGAATTTCCGCTGCCACTACTCGATTGGCTAAAAGCATGCATTCCTCAACAATTCGGTGGGATTCCATTCTTTCACTGGGTCTTATCTCATGTGGAATTCCCTTATCACCCATTTCAAAGATAGGCTCTGGAATATCAAAATCAATACTCCCCCCCTCTGATCGACGGTTGAACAGAAAAGTGGAAAGCCGCTTCAATTGATTCAATTCTTTATTGAATTTGCTATCGGACTTTCGAGAAATAATATCTTGCACATCCTGATATGTGAATCGCGCTTTACTTTTGATCACTGTTGGTAAAATCTCTGAACCAACTACGTTATAATCCTTATCTAATTGTATTATTGCGGATACAGCCAATCGATCCACATTGGGCCTTAGGGAGCACAGATCCGCGGAAAGTTCCTCAGGAAGCATGTGAACTACACCTTCGGTAAAGTAAACTGATGTGCTCCGGGTCATAGCTTCCCGATCGACAGAAGAATTGGATGCCACAAAATAACTTACATCAGCAATATGAACTCCCAATATATGACCATTTTGATTAGATTGAATTGAAATAGCATCGTCAAAATCTTTTGCATCCAAAGGATCAATGGTGAAACAAACCCAATCTCGCAAATCCCGCCGGTTCGGTATTTCTTTATTAATCCATTCCTGGTTGAATCCTGCCACTTCGTTCATGACTTTTTTGGAAAATTCCTGACGATAATCAAACTTATGCATAATCATTTTTACATCGTTCGCTGGGTCATCTGCTCTGCCCACAACCGCTTCTAATTCAGCTATAATCGGATCGAAGGTGCGACCCCAATCTTTGACTCTGGCTTTAACTATTTGCCCTTCACCAAGATCTTGTTTGTATTTGATGAGCCTGATTCCACGGCTTGGATTTACAGGCGAAATAGCCATAAACATTTTGCCAGCTTGCCGATAGGTTACACCGATAAAATATTCGGAACCCCGTTCAATCACTTGATCCACTCTACCTCTGGGACCCTGAGGTCTTTGACGCCCCTTTAAACTAACCCGAACTCTATCCCCGTGTATGGCATCAGCCATGGATCTCCTACCAATAAAAATGTCTTCTGAATCATTTTCAGTAATGACAAAACCAAATCCTTTTTGGGTGACAGTTAATACTCCCTCAAATGTATTGGACTGACGGGATAGTGTATAGCGCTTACCTTTTACATAATTGATCTCACCTGCATTCACCATTTCCTTAAGAGTGTTTTTCATAGCCACCATATCTTGCTGAGTAAAATTCATGCGGCGGATAATTTCCTTTTGGCTAAATAGTTTACGCGGATGTTTTTTGAATATGTTTAGTATTTTTTTTCGCATTATAAATTAGAACTGAATTTTAGATGAATTTTTGGACCCGTTGATTGGCTGGAGAATCCGGCTGCAATATCCAACGATAAGTTTCCATTATAATGCCGAACTCCAAGCCCATAGCTGGGTTTTATGCTTAAGCCATCTGCAAATGGAATATCAGTATATAGAAATATTTGCGAGCGACTCAGATCCCCGAATATCCATTCCGTTGTTTGAATCATTACCCAATCAGCGTTGAATTGGTTCTCGTAGTAACCTCGCAGGGTTCCAGCACCGCCAAATCTTACTTTTTTAGCTAATGGCAAATCCCTTTTATCAANCCNCTTGCCTTGAGCCCAGAATGAAAAATATAGCACCGAATTTTTTAGCAAATTNTAGTAACCAAAATNCCCTTCAGCTTCCAACACTTTTGATTGACCTTNGTGGTCTTCCCACCGACCTAGGTTAATNTCAAATCCCCAATAACTTCCCTGGTAAGGAAGCCAGCGATTNTTCCTTTGGTCACCCAACACACCTAGAATTAGGGATTCCGAATTATAATCAATTTGATCAACCAATTCATGNATAGATTCTTTTTTCCCACCAATCATCCAACGGCCAAAAGGGCCAATGCTTGTTGCCATTCCTGAGGAACTTTCAAGAATATAAGTATCTTCCATAAAATCCTGCAGNAATTCAGNCTTTGCGCCAAAGGGCAATCCAAAGGGAAAAGGTATTTCATAAGCAATATTTAAAAAGCGAGATTGGTCATTAGGTTGACGCCATTCCAAATCAGAGATGGTCCCTTTTCCACGGGGATTCTCCAAGTGCAAATCAACCTCACCTGTTGTCAACCATTTTCCATCAGTTCCTTTACTGGCGCCCAAGATACCACCAATCTGGCTTTTAAATTGAGGNTGAAAATTAATCACAGCANCNACCTGTTTTTTGCCATACNGTGCAAATGATACAAAAGATTGATTATTTAAAAAGCTATAGGCGCCATTAATATTTCGAAATTGGGTAATAACCAGGTTTTGATTAGAAAGTCCCAATAAAGGGCGAAATAAGCTCCTNAGNACCTTTTGTTGTACAGACTTATCCCCTCTAACATGTATTGAATCAATCTTTGCCGATATTGTTACGAAATCATAATCCGATTTATCATTAAGAATATAATAGTTTTTCCATGCTCCTTTTTCTTCGAGATCAGCATATAATATCGAATCGATCTGCTGGGCAANCCCTAAACTAAATAATGANATATAATAAATGATTCTAAAAATGGGCACGTAATTCACCCCTCAATTTGATAAAATTATTATAACGTATGTCATCCANNTACAATAGTGTGGCATTTACCGAAAGTGTACGGCCCAAAAAGATAGAAACCATAATATTCGCACGTAAAGTACGTTTATCCGCAATCCCATTCAATGCTTCTGGTGGCATTTCNGGNAATCCATTAGCGATATAATATTCCATATTGCCTTCCAAACGGCCATCTTTCCCNATAAAATGAATCCAGTTTATTTTGAGGCCGTANGCATCAACNAATTCTTGNGTATNCTGNTTGATTNCAGTACGATCACGNTAGTAAANAAAACGGGANTCCCATTGAAGNTTGTTGGCGTTTTGACCTTTGATCCCTAAACCAGAATTAAATCCATTCAGTGTTCGATTTGTAATCCGGTTGAATTCAGATGAGACTTTGGAANGATGAAGATCACCTTCAATCATCAATTGAAGATTGTTTTTCAGAGGTAAGAGAGATTCTAANGCATACTCAGTTTGATCTTTTCTTTCCCAACCGCGAGGGTCTAATCCATTATAATTGATTCTATTCTGCCACCAAAAACGATGGCGATTTTTGAATCCTTTTTTCTTATAAATTAGCTCATGTCGATTATTATAGCGAGCCCACTGCACTTTTTTTCCAATCACAGATTCTCCTAACGAAAATTTAGGCCCATGATAATCAGTTCGGTTTAACAAGTGGTATTTCCAATGCTTAAAACGATCAAATTTCCATTTNGAAAAGTCCGCAGAGAATCGCGTTANCCCATCAAGCTGTGAACCATATCGATGATCCCCNGTCAAAACTGTGTGAGCGATGTAAGCNCCATTATCATCACTCACATATTCATTGACCAAGNCATCATATCGATAATGACCAAGTCCAACTCCAATAGAATCATAAACAACGGCNCGTGTTTCGCTCATGGATGTTTGNGAATTCANTACAAAATCAAACTGAAATGGNCTGTNNTTCTGCCGGTAATTCACNGCAGCACGAATAGCGTTGAAATCATTTTGAATNTGTNCATCTTCATTTTTTTGAATACGTTGACGAAACATCCATTCTTGTCGCCAACCGGATAAATTTTGGTTTTTAAAATCAATTTGAGTGAACTTACCACTCATAACTCTTTTCATCCCTTGTGAATTAATTGCCATCATCTGCTGGTCTTCCCGATTACCNAGTCCAATTGAAAATTCTCTAGTTTTTTCTTTATANACTANGCCNAAAACNGAATCATCGAAGCGATAACTATTTTCCCNGTATTCATNACTGTACTTCATANATGGCTGTATACGTCCATCAAGTAATTTTATGTTGATATCTGCCTCTTGNAATACAGAATCGGAGCGAACCTGGTTTAACACCACATCCATTCTTTTTAAATTATGCCCACGATAACTGAAATCTAGGTTGAATCTGTTTTTTTCCTGTAGGCCCCTAGAATATTGGGAAAAGTCCAGTTGACTCATTAAGCCATCACCTACAACAATTTGAGATGATATCGATGAAAGGGCTTCACTGCCTATTGATGCCCCCTGCAAATCCCAAACTTCGTTGAAATTTACATGGCGGTCCCTGCTCATGGATTGAAATTGGTTTGAATTCTGCCAGTGTTCAACCTGGTATCCTGCTTCAATTTTACCAAGTGTTACCGGTTTATGGCTAAGTGCAAAACGGAATGCATTTCCATTTAGTTCACTACTTTTTTGAGAGGAAAATAAATTTTGNTCTCGAATTGAGAAAGCGCCCTCAGTTGTTAGNGTGGCATCTTCTTTGATTTTAATAGTTGAATTAACCTGAAAAAACTGATGGCTTGCTGCCGCTTTGATTGNTGATCCCGGTGAATATCGTTCANTGACACTGTTTGAGATATCATCAACATATTCATAATAAATGCGGTTTTGTTCAGATATTTTTCGGATATAAAACCCTTCTGGGTCCAAATTGAATGTGATGGTAAATCGTTCAACGGATGGATTTTTATAATTTCTGAAAATGAAAACTCCATTGATCTTTTCATAATCACCCAATGAGTCTGGAATAACACCCGATTCATAAAGAACATCCTTTGATTGAAAAGTCGATTTTTGCTGGTTTGTTAAAAATGATCCTGCTTTATTATCTCGGTCATCGATATATACAATGTTATATTGAAAACGATCCCCTACATTTCCATCTAATCCTGTCTCTAGATAATTTGATTTATAATTGGTTCCGGAATACTGATATTCGATATCAATATCAGAATCAAAAAATATTAGATATTTNGGTGTAAATGTAATCTCACCTGACGNGTAATTAATCGTGTAGTCCCGGTCTTCCCCNCGAGAAAGTTTTTGNCCGTTAAGCCAAACGNTNTCAGAACCAGCNGAAATAATGACATTCCTCATACCTTCTTTTGATGTTANNAAATACGGNCCCTGATGNCCATCCTTTCCTTTCATTTCCAACCTGTGNTATTTTCCCTTTGATTGACCAATCACAGCCCTNAAATTGGTGTTATTAGAATTAATGTTATTNTTTATACCTACAATATTTCTATTATTATTATTATACTTACCAGATTTATTAATTATCGTTAAGTCCCCAGCAGTTAATTCGCCTGCGGGATAGGCAACATTTAAATAAACCTTGTCCAGTTCGTCCAAAGCTGCTGTCGTACCTTCCGGTTGGATAGGAATAGATTCATCAGTAACTGTTCCAGAGACCTGAATATTTTCACTGAGTTTACCAGCAATTTGAAAGCGCAATCCACCATTCAACCCACCGGCGCCTTGAGTATTCATTTCAATCCCACGAAAGAATGTTCCCGATGCATTAATCGGATATGACCTCATGGTTTTTTGTGGATNANNCTCTNCTTTTAATAAAAGGTTCGTCGTATCCTTTTGATTGATAATTAAACTATCCAAAACAGGTAAAGAATCTATAATGGGACCAATTTTTTGGGATAATTCGATCTGGGTGGAATCTTGTGAAAAGAAGATTGCTGGTAAAGCAAAAAAGCAAAGCNACTTATGGATAGACATTTATATCAAAAATAATCAGTTCGTCTTCTGTAAGAACATGAAGAAAATCTTCATCAATCAATGCATCTTTTATTACAGATCCTTTTAATGGCAGCACAAAAGGATTTTCTTCCAAAAACTGAATATCTCCATTTCTATTAAGGATTAACCAAGTTTGAATGAAAGGTAAAATAATATTTGGTTTCTCAATATCAACCTTAAACCGTCTCTCTAATTTACCTGTACGTGAAAGCAGGTGAAGTTCATTCGCACAATCAAATAAAATGGCAATACCATCATTTTGGCCAAANCGCATAGATGNCACACAATTTTCTGCAAATGGATAAGTNTTCAGATCAATAAAACGTCTTAATCTATCTGNATTAGATCCTGTTCTATATATTTCATGAGTATCTGGAGAATAAATATAATTCCGACCANGGCTATCCAANCTCATTAGTGTGGGAAATAATGCCTNACCATTGATTAAAAGTGAAATGGAATAAATAAGATTTAATTGAGTATCATATCGGCTAATTCGGCTATTCGAACGATCTAGAATAAGCAAATCCAATTGACTGGAAACTATATCGATTGGATCAAACAATCCTGTGTTACCGGTACCAAAACCNCCATTAATCAGTAATGTATCGTTNACCCATTGCCCTACCCTTCGCCGATTTAAATCTAACANAATTAATCCATTTGGGNTTTTGACGAATCGATCGGGTTGAAATTCAGGTCCAATTATATTTTGTGTGAGATCNATNCTGCCGACTTCACGTGCTGTTTGAGACAGACTAGACCCAATAATACATAGAAAAAGAAAAAGGNAAATTGNCCTATTATTCAGATGATACTTCCTGCTCCGTATTGATGGGATGGGTCAAAAACCACNTACCAATACCAATCATTGCTAAGGATATAATTTGGGAACCGGTCAAGCCAAACAAGTATTGTGTATTCAATCTTAATAATTCAATCAGGAATCGTTCGGATCCTGCCAGAATTAAATAAGTAAAAAAGAGACTTCCCACTACAGTAATGGATGTCCTCTTATGATAAAGATAGCCAAAAATTCCAAAACCTATTAAAGTTTCATAAATCTGTGTGGGATGAACCGTTAATAATCCTGGTTCAAAGCCTTCTAAGCTCACCCAAGGATAATAGGATTGAAAAATACTATATGTGGATGGCGGTAATCCTTCCGGGAATGATATTCCCCATGGCAAATGTGTAGGCTGACCATAATCATCGCCAACCAATAAACATCCGATTCGGCCTATAGCATACCCCAAAATCAACAGCGGCGCTACAATATCAGCAAACCTGAGCCATTTAAAGTGATTCTTTTTAATTACATATGTTACAGCTAAGGTTCCCCCCATCAGTCCACCGAGAAACACTAATCCAGCACCGCTGAAAATCATCCCTACAGGATCGGATTTAACCCGATCGAAGTTTTCAAGTAAATAATAAATTTTAGAACCAAGTATCCCACCTATGGCAGCAGCGAAAACAATATCAGCTGACAGTTTAGCATCATAGCCTAGGCGTTTCAAATCTTTATTGAGAAAAAAATAACAGGAATAGAATGCCAACATAAGCATAAACCCATAGGAATTGATCACTGGATGAAATTCAAAACCAAAAATACTAATTTCGCCAAAATCAAAGATAACGGGCCACATTTACAGTTGTACTCCACAATTTGCACAAAATTTCTGAGGGGCTTCAATTGGCGTACCGCACTGAGTACAAAATTTTCCTTTACCACTCTGATGTACAGTTACCATTTCGCCTTTATTCTCTAACTTTCGCTGGGTGTGAAACATCCATCCCACTACAATTGCTACAACCCCAAGTACTACTAAGGGCTGCCATAAAGGTAATCTGTGGCGAACCGGGGGAGTCTTTGACTGACTGGGCTGGAGCGCCGATGCTGGTGCATTATCAGACAACATTCCTTGCAGTGTATTTATTGAAATATCATTGCTTGGATTTTCATAATTAAATGAAACTAATTTATTTGTATTTGCACGAAAGTTTTTCAGATGAATCCTTTTAAAATTCAATCCATGCTGATCTTGAAAAGTTTCAGCTTCTTTTTCGGAAAAAGTAAAATTTTCAGCTACCAATGGTTCCTGTAAAATAATATGTGCATCTTCAATATCATGATTAATTTCAAGATTAAACTCTCCCGATCGATTGGCTCCGTTTTTTTCAATAGGATAAAAAATAAAAATTCGGAATTTTGATTCCAAAACATTAACCTGGATAAAAGAACGGTTATTGGTATTAAGTACAGAGAGGTGTTTCACTTCTGCTTCTGAATCAGCACTACCGCTAACAAAAAAAACGCTGTCAGTATTAGCTGGAACACCCATCTCGAAATTAAGTGGTAAACTTTCCACTTTCACTTCACCATCTACTTCAGCCATAATACCATCAAAATAATATTCGGAATAAACAATAACGTCGAATAGATCAAATGATGATGCTTGTCCAACAAGGTTGCCCAGTTGAAATAGAATGAATAAAACTTTTTTCATTTTGAATAAATTCCCCCGTAAACGGAAAATGAAATTACATATTCTCTATACTATTAATCATATCGAAGTGGTGTATTTCACCAATACAAATAAATCATAAATGGTATGTGTATAGGCTGCCACACCGAAACCTCGCAGTACATAGATGCCTCCCAAAACAATCCCAGCCACTATACGAATAAAAAATAAATTAATAGTCGGGGAATCGCCATAAGCACCCATAAAATGGAATCCGGAGAACACCACCGCTGCCAGTAAAATAGCACCCACTTTTTTCCACACTTCTCCCCATTGAAAAATAAATCCAAGTATCGTAGCCAGTCCAGAAATCAGAACCACCCGAAAAACAAATTCCTCATAAATACCAGCGCCAATGGCTAATACGATTTGCTGAAACAATCTCCCGTCTTTGCCGTTCATTAACAAGATTGGAAACCAAATCATTGTCATTGTCAAAATAATGGCCCAACCAATGCTTTCAAACAACATCGTAATTAAATATTCCCCTTGTATGGAAGTAGACATTAATTTTTTCTTCTGTCGCAAGAAAGCCACCATAAAACCTATCAAGAAAGTGCCGCTGAAACCGTAAACTCCAAAAAAGCCAAAATTTTCTAATATCTGCCGCATTAAAGCATCGGCTCCGTTTCTTAGCAGTGGTAGATCACTAGTGGATATGGCAAAGACACCAATCTCATAAATAAGGAATAAAGGTAGAGTAAATATAAAACTATAGAGCGGCGTGTGAGTTTCCTTCCAGTAATTTTGTGCATTCATTATCAATAAAACTGCTGTTAAGATACTCGACGATTAAAATACTGGGGCACTAAAAAATATACTTATTTTTCTAATCTGAATCAATTTGTAACACGGCAAGTAGTGCTTCTTGAGGAATTTCCACCTTGCCAATTGACTTCATACGTTTTTTCCCCTCTTTTTGCTTTTCCCAAAGTTTTCGCTTCCTTGTGATATCTCCCCCATAACACTTTGCGGTAACATTTTTTTTAAGCGCTTTTACCGTGCTTCGAGAAATAATCTTACTCCCTAGAGAGGCCTGTATAGGCACATCAAACATTTGTCGCGGGATAAGTTCTTTCAATTTGGAACAAAGTGTAACACCGAGCTGATAAGCATCATCCGAGTGAGTAATAATAGATAAAGCATCCACGACTTCATTATTGATCAGAATATCTAATTTTTTTAAATCCCCGGAAACAAAATCGATTAATTGGTAATCCAGTGAAGCATAACCTTTGGAGGTAGATTTCAACTTATCATAAAAATCAAAAATGATCTCCGCCAAGGGCAGATCATAATACAACTGGGCCTTTTCAGCAGTTAAATAATTTGTATTCTTATAAATCCCGCGTTTATTCTGGCAAAGAGTCATAATGCTTCCAATAAATTCTTTGGGTGTAATAATCTCCGCTGAAACGTGAGGTTCTAAAATGGTCTGAATCATACCGGTCGCCGGCATTTTTGCTGGCGTATCTACTTCAATGATATTTCCTTCCTTAAGTTGAACTTTATAACGTACGTTGGGTGGTGTCGTGACCAAGGCCAAATCAAATTCACGCTCCAATCTTTCCTGGATAATTTCCATATGGAGAAGACCCAAAAATCCACAGCGGAAACCAAATCCCAAAGCTTGACTCGTCTCTGGTTCATATTGCAGCGAAGCATCGTTCAACTTCAATTTATCTAGGGCCATGCGCAATTGGTCATAATCATCAGTATCAGAAGGATAAAGCCCAGAAAAGACCATTGGTTTAACTTCTTTGAAACCGGGCAATGCATCTGCTGCAGGCTGCTGTTTGGTAGTAATTGTATCACCTGGCAAAATATGAGACACATCGCGTATACTGGCTAAAAGATAGCCGACATCGCCAGCACGAAGTTCTTTTGTCGGTACTTTTTTCAATACAAAATGACCCACTTCAGTTATATCGTATTGTCGATTATGAGCGAAAAAGCGCGCAGTTGTCCGCGGCTTAAGCACACCTTCAAATACTCGGACATAAGGAATAGCACCCTTATAATTATCATACATAGAATCAAAAATCATAGCCCGCAGAGGAGCATCTGATAAGTTTATTGGCGGCGGAATACGATTAACAATGGCATCAAATACTCCCTGGATACCTAATCCGGTTTTGGCGCTAGCCAATATAATCTCCTCTTCACCACATCCCAGTAATTCAATTAATTGTCCTTTCACTTCTTCTACGCGGGCTGATGCCAAATCCACTTTATTGATTACCGGTACAATGGTCAAATCGTTTTCAGTCGCGAGAAAGGTATTACTAACTGTTTGAGCTTCCACACCTTGGGCAGCATCCACGAGCAACAGCGCCCCTTCACAAGCCGCAAGTGATCGTGATACTTCGTATGAAAAATCCACATGCCCAGGGGTATCAATTAAATTGAAAACGTAATTTTGGCTATCAGTATGCCTGTAGTGCATTTGTATGGGATGACTTTTAATAGTGATTCCCCTTTCCCTCTCTAATTCCATACTATCTAGGACTTGATCTTTCATCTCCTTTTTCGATATTGTTTTCGTCTCTTCCAAAAGACGGTCTGCCAGGGTAGATTTCCCGTGGTCGATATGGGCGATTATACAAAAATTGCGTATATAAGATGTAGACACGGAATGAAAATTACCCACTCTATGTGCAAACCACGATTCAAAAATCAAGTTATTTTAAAACATCTTTTGTAATTTGATGAACATTGTCTAATTATCATAAATTGAATACGCTATGAAAAAATTATTATTATTCTTTGTTTTAGGTTTACTGGCCTGCCAAAAAGAAGATGACGAAGATTTGAGCCCTTTCGTTGGTACATGGACTGTGACTGAAAAAGGTATCTACCAAGCAGCAGATTGTTCAGGTGAAATTGACGATATTGAGTGGCGAGGAATGAAAGGCAAGGGCGTCACTATTACTTTAGAAATTAATAAAGACGGTACCGGCACTGAGACAATAACCGGTCCAGAACCAAGTGTTACCACATTTTTATGGTATGACGTAGGTATTACATTTTGTTTTGGCGACAATTGTTCTGCTTACACGATGGCTAATAATCAACAATCATTTTCCGTTGATAGGACGGTCGATCCCTATTGCATTGATGAAAACTATGAAGTGACGGGGCACGAGTCAAAAAGAGCATGCGAATTGGCTAGCACCGGGAACCAGTGGTTCCCAAAAGAGTGTCATAAAACAAAATATAAAAGAAAAAATGACTAACCAATGTTCCGACAATTATCAATAGAGAATGATAATATCTTGAAAAAAATTATAATATTGTTATCGCTTTTGGCTTTTTTTGCTTGCGAAGATAATAAAGATGATGATTCTAGCCTCATTGGCACCTGGGAATTATCAAACATGGGTGAATTTGCTAATGGGGATTGCACCGGTGAAGTGGATAATACTGGATGGGCATTGGTCCAAGCCTTTGGAATGAAGGTTACTATGATAATCAAATCTGATGGAACTGGAACTTATTCAGCTACAATAGGGACTGAGACTCAGGATGTGTCCCTTACATGGGATGAAAATAAGATTTGTATGATGGGTGAATGTATAAACTACAAAGTAAGTGACGATTCTTTTAGCCTTGATCAACAGACAGAAGCCTACTGCGAGGATGATTACGGCGATGAAACGAATCACAGCACGAAAGCTGCATGTGAATCAGCCAGCAATGAATGGATCGAGGCTTCCTGTACACAGATGACTTTTACAAAAAAATAAGCCCCAAAAGAGGATAAAGTCCTGATAGGGGTTTTTATTTGATGATTTTATAACTAGTTAGATTTGTCCGTTAAACTTGACAGACACTAGCTTCGACACGCCCTTTTGCTCCATTGTGACACCATATAGATAGTCCGCTGCTTCCATGGTAAGTTTGTTGTGTGTCACTATAATAAACTGGGTATCTTCAGCAAATTTATTCAATACACGCTTGAATTTTTGAATATTCACATCATCCAAAGGCGCATCCACTTCATCCAAAATACAATACGGACTTGGTTTATATTGATAAATAGCAAATAGCAGTGCAATGGCCGTCAGTGATTTTTCTCCAGCTGAAAGCATACGAAGGCCTTGATTTTTCTTGCCAGGCGGCTGTGCATGTATGGCAATATCTGATTCCAAAGGATCAGGGTCACCAATTAACGACAACGATGCTGAGCCGCCTTCAAAAATTAATTCGAATAATTTGGAAAAATTGAGTTTAATCTGGTCAAATGTTTCCTGGAATTTTTTTCGTGCAACTTTGTCGATTTGCTGAATTGTTTCACGTAAATTATCCTCGGATGCAAGCAGGTCATCGCGCTGCTCTATCAACATCTGTAACCGAGCCTGCTCCTCTTCATATTCGATCTGAACAGCCATATTGATTGGTCCAATTTTTTCAATGCTGCGCTGGATCCTTTCAATTCGTAATTCCAAATCATCCAATTCTTCATCCACAATTAAATTAGTTGGGACCTCCATTTCATAACGATCTCGAATCCGTTCTCGAATGATATTGATTCGCTGTTCCATTTCAGCAATTTTCAATTCATTGGTCTTCAGTTCTTCCAGCAAGGCTTCACGGGTTTGTTGTTCCGAACGAATCTGGTCCTGAATTTTCTCCATAGACAGGTAAGTGTCATTGGCGGCGCTCTGCTTTAAGTTTATGATAGATTTTTCCTTCGCCAATTGACCATTAATTGTCTGTAATTCTTTTTTAACATCTGATATCTGTTGAGCCAATAATTCCCGTTGGTATTCCAATTTTGATATTTCTCCACTGATGGCTTTTTTTCGATCTACTAGTTCCTGGGTGGTGTCTTGTGCTACTCGTTTTTTAAAATTCAGATTATCCCTTTTATTCTCAAGATTGAGTAATTCGATTCGCAATTTCTGAACTTCTTGCTGGAACGTATCCCGTTCCGCCTGAACCTTGACTTGAGTATCAGCTGCTTCTAGAACCGCCTCTTTTAATTTTTTAATTTTCGCCTCAACTTTTGCCAAAGCTGGCTTTAGTGTTTTCGCTGATGCTTGGAGATCGTCTATCGTATTATGGTTATCTTTTACTTCCTCTTGAAATCCTTTTAAAGACTCTAATGCTTGAGACTGGCTATAATGATTACGAATCAAGGCTGTTTCTACTTCATTCAATTCACGATATATTTTATCCAGTTTATCATTCAATGATTTGGATTGAGAAGACTGATTATCAATTGTCTCATCCAGTTTTGATAAGTCATTTTCCTGACCAGTGAGCATACTGGTTAGTTTTTCAATGGCTTGAAGCAAGGAATCAATTTTTTTCTGACGGCCCAAGATACTGCCCTCTATATCTTGGCCCCTGTACTTCAATATATAATTTGTCCCGGAATATGCACCGTTTAAATCCACTACGTCCCAATCGTCCAAATTATGGTTATTTAATGCTTTATTTAAGTCATCTACAATTATCACATTTCCTAGCAGAACACTTGCCAAGGATTTATATTTTTTCTCAGCACCGCATAAGTCTGCACCTCGGCCAATGATACCTTCCCCCATTGGGGTTTTAGATAATCCTGATGATAACTTTTCCAATTCTTTCAGGGGAAGGATAGAAAGATTTCCAATTTTTTGAGTCCGCGCGGATGATACAACCTCTAAAGCTGCTTTACGATCTTTAGCTACAAGACACTTACCCCAATCACCCAAAGCGCTCTGAAAAGCCATATTATATTGTTCATCAATCTGAAATAAATCACCTACTGTGCCAATAATCCCTGGGTAAACATTCGGGGTATCCAAAACAGTCCGCACACCTTCCGGGTAACCCTCTTTTTGTTCCACTAACTCGCTATAAAACTCCACGCGTGATTGAAGGGATTCTAGTTTAGAATTTCCACTTTGGATCGCCATGGATAGGTCAGAATGTTTTTCCCGGTTTACATTTAGAGTTTTTCGTATTTTATCCAATTCGGATTGAATGCTAGCTGAAGATTTTTCCAGGTGTATTTTTTTTGTTTCTATATCTTTTTGTTCTTCCGCGTGTCTTTCCTGGTTTGATTGAATTTCTTGAATCTTATCTTCTATTTCTGCATTGGTATTTCGTTTTTCTTCAATCAAAGATAATGTGCGATCCAATAAAGACTGGTCATCAGTCATTTTTCGCTGGGCATCCCAACGATTTGTTTGAGATATATCCAATACTTCCTGTGCTTGTTTATAACGCAGTTCGATCTTTTCAAATTCTAATTTTTGTAATTTATAAACAGATAATTTTTGATCCACCTGTGGTTCCAAGGTAGAAATTTCATTTTCATATTCATCAATTTGGTTTGAAAGCACGATTTTCTTATCATTATTGTTTTCATCTTCATGCTTTAGCCGTTGGATCGTTAATTCAGCAGCTTTTACCTGTTCGGCCCATACCAATGCGTTGCTATTGGCTGATTCCCGTTTTTCTTCCATTTCACCTAGAGCGGTTTGGACAAAATTCAGTTCCTTTTGCTGTTCGCTGTAAAGATCTTTCAGTTTTTGTAATTCTTTTTCATCTAATGAAGCGCTGGACGCCTTTTCATCTTTGAGATGGGTATATTCTATAACACGCTGGCGCAAAGGATTGATTTCAGAGTCATATTCGTGGATGCGGACAAATGCATGATCAAGTTCTTTTTCTTTCAATTCTTCTGAAAGTTGCTCATGGCGCTTGAAGCGCTTCAATTGAAGATTTAGTGAATGGACCTTTTGTTCAACTTCCTGTACGATATCCTTAACCCGCTCCAAATCTTGCTGCACCGCATCAAATTTTCTTAAGGCAGAACGTCTCTGGCGTTTATACTTATTTATACCTGCTGCTTCTTCAAACATCCTTTTCCTGTCATCAGCAGTTTCAGATAGGATTTGTTCAATCATCTTCAGTTCAATAACGGAGTAAGCATCTGAACCCATACCTGTATCAATAAATAAATCATGTATATCCTTCAAACGACAGGGTGTTCTATTTAAAAAATATTCTGATTCACCATCACGGTAGACACGGCGGCCAATTTCAATATCATTGTATTCTAAAGGAAGTTTACCTTGATTGTTGTGAACGGTCAGGGTGGCTTCACAAACCGAAAGAGGTTTTAACGCGTCTGTCCCATTAAAAATAATATCACCCATTTTTCCGGAACGAAGTACAGAATATTTTTGCTCACCAAGTACCCACCGAATCGCATCTACGATATTGGTTTTACCACAGCCATTGGGCCCAACGATAACAGTAATTCCCTCACCAAATGTAATTTTTTCCTTTTTGGCAAAAGATTTAAAACCATGGATATTCAGTTCAGATATATACATTTTCCGAGGTAAAAGAGGTGAGTAAATCTAAGGATTTTATGACGGGAAATCCACAGGGATATTCTTGAAATTATTACCTCAAAATAATATAGCTCCGTGATCTTCTCTTGATTTTAACCTGGCGGCCAGGCCATTGGGCGTCCACCAAGTAAATGCATATGAATATGAAAAACGGTCTGTCCACCATCGGAATTACAATTAAAAACGGTTCGGTATCCGGATGCATCAATTCCTTCATCTTTAGCGATTTTTTTTGCTGTCAGCAATAATTCACCCAATAGGTCCTGATCACTTTTATTGATTTCATTTAGTGTTGTTATATGTTTTTTGGGAATGATCAATATGTGCGTTGGCGCTTTCGGATCTATATCCCGGAAAGCCAGCACATATTCATTCTCATGAACTTTATCGCACGGTATAACGCCACTGACCATCTTACAAAATAAACATTCATTCATGGTGTTAATCTTCCATTAGTTGGTTTACCACTGCAATGGCCATCATTGCTGCCGATTCGCTTCGCAAACGCCGAGGCCCTAAGTTTGCAAATTCAACTTGAGCTTTCTTTAACTGATATAATTCATTTTTGGAAAAATCGCCTTCGGGACCAATAATCAAACAAATCTCTTTTTTTTCATCTCCTAAATAATCTGCTATGGATTGAGAACCAGTTATATGGCATAAAATCTTATGTCTATCTTCATGAGCTTTCAACCATGCTGTCAAATTAACCGGTTTAAAAACGATGGGGAAAAAACTCCTCCCCGCTTGTTTTGCGGCAGAAACTACAATCCGCTTAACCCGTTCCATCCTCAAATTATTTTTTACACATCGATCCAAAATCAGAGGGTGAATTGATTTTACACCCATCTCAGTTGCTTTCTCAAAAATCATATCCATGCGATTGCCTTTGATTAGTCCAATTGCTAAATGGATATCATAATGAGATTCACCATAGTTTTCATGTGAGCGACGAATGATTCCGGAAACGGATTTGCCATTAATTTCCGAAACGGTTCCTTCGTATGCTGTTCCGATTCCATCTAAAAGCCATAAATCAGCACCGGTATTTCCACGTAGAGATGCTACGAAATGTCTAGATTCTTCATCAGAAAGCTTGAATGTGTCCTGTTTTAAATTATCTGGTTCAAGGTGGAAGAAATGTTCTTCCATCAGCGACGTTTGGGACTCATATTAAAGGTAATATTTATGGCTGCGCCGCTATAGTTATTTCGTCCGTCAACTTCGCTACCCATTGGAAGAAATTCATACCCAATTGAAGGTGAGATAGAACTGCCTCCCCTTTGTAAAAATAAAATACCAAAAACTATTTGGCCACCATAGGTGGTTATGGTTGATGCTTTCCCCCATCGCTTCGACCATTTTTGAAATTCTTCTTTTCCATCCACAGCCAATACCGGTCCAAGTTTTAGTGCAACAAATGGCGAAAAATTATTGGCAATTTTTCCTTCAAAAGGTAGCCATTTCACTGTCGCAAATACGGGTACCATAAATAACGCCTGATCGCCAACATTTTGATATTGGCCAGTATAATAATTATATACGGGCAATTCCTCATCATTTTTTATATCATATAATCGTGTTTCAAATCCAGTGAAAAGATCGGGTTTTACTTGCCATTGACCAGAATAAATGAAACCTCCTCCCCTTGAACCAAACATAAACCCTAAACCTCTTTTCATTTGGGCATTTCCAATTGTGAATAACATCCCAATGCAGGCCACTATAATAATTTTTTTCATACTGATAACCTATTGCTACTTCTGATTCGGTTTAATTCTTCCCATGTTTCTCGGGTTGATGCAATTCGTTCAACAATTCCATTGCCTAATACTGAGGTTTTAAAAATTTCATCCACATCTTCCAATTGAACTTTTGTATACCATATTCCTTCAGGGTATATTACAACAGCCGCCCCCATTTCACAGGCATCTAAACACCCGCTTTTATTTGCTCGAATCTTCCCTTTCAACCCATGTTCCTCAATCAATTGGACAAATCGCATGCGGATTTCTTTTCCACCATTTCTAGTGCAATCTCCCTTGGCGCTTGCTTCCGCGCGCTCATTGATACAAATAAATATATGTTTATCGTACTTCATTCCGGTAAAAGAATAATTTTACCAATTTGCTGTCCATTTTCCAAATGCTCATGGGCCTCTTTCACTTCGTTGAAACGGAAGGTTCGATCTATGACAGGTTTAATTTTTCCTGCTGATACCAGCGACAAACATTCATCGAAAGCAGCTACATTTCCCATCGTTGATCCTAAAATCGTCTGCTGTTTAGAAAATAAATGCCGAATGTCAATACCAACCTTTGGTCCCGTTGTTGCACCGCAAGTGACCAATCGACCACCTTTTCCAAGAATACGCATACTGGTTTCCCAAGTGGCCTTACCCACATGTTCAAAAACAACATCGACACCACGCCCCTCTGTGAACGATTTAACTGATTTTGCAATTTCATCATTATGATGATCAAGAACCAGATCTGCTCCGATTGCCGCTGCATGGACACGTTTTTTCTCAGTACTACCGGTTGCAATAACGCGGCATCCTTTTGTTTTGGCTATTTGGATTGCCATTGTCCCTACACCTGAACTTGCTCCCCAAACCAAAACAGTTTCTCCTGGTTCAATTTTTGAACGATGAATTAGCATGCCGTAAGCCGTTTGTGATGTCAAAGGAAAGGCTGCTGCTTCCTCAAAGGATATATGATCTGGTTTTAACCGTACATTCCCTTCCGGAACCGCAATATACTCACAATTAGTTCCATCTTGGGTTTCTCCAAGAAAGCCTATTGTATCACAGTAATTTTCCTGCCCACGTGAACAAAAGCGGCAATGGCCGCAATAGGTAAGTGGTTGAATACATACATTATCGCCAACTCGGAATTGGGTGACATCATCTCCAATTTCAGTAATTATACCAGCACCATCACTTCCTAAAATCATTGGTAAGGGCACACCTGGAATGCCTCGCCGTACCCATAAATCCAAATGATTCATTGCAGCGGCTTTTACCTGGACAAGGACTTCACCTATTTTCGGTTTTGGTTCAGGTGCAAATTCGTATTGTAGAATCCCAACATCACCATGTTCATGAATACGAACTGCTTGCATTAATTCTTATTATTCGAAAAAAACTTGCTGTCTAAACTGTATTTCCCAGGTCCAGTAGCAGATATGGCGGCAAAAACCGATAAATATATTAAAGCTAGTTCAGGGTTACCCGTTCCAGTGATATGATTCAATGCGGCAAAAAACATGGTAATACTAACTAAAATAGCTGCCGGTTGAGTAAAAAGACCTACTAGTACTAATACAGCACAAACTGATTCTGAAAAGGCTGCCAAAAACCCGAAAATTGGACTAAGAAAATCAATTACTACCAGATATTTTGTAACAGCTTCACCAAGACCGTTCCACTTTTCTGGATTTATGATTTTCTTCCATCCATGGTTTACAATTAAAAAATAACCAGGTAGAACTCTTAAAATAAGTAAACCAATTTGCGTGCATTCACATTTACCTTTTAATAAATCAATAAACTTGTTCATTATTTATCCTTTTTTTGGATATCCTCAAATTCTGCATCTTTTATTTCTATGTTTTTGTAGGATCCCTTTTCTTTAACGGACCCTCGTTCAGATTTTGATGCCAGGCGGGTATATTTCAAAAGAACATAAGCAATGTATGCCAAGCCAGCATAAATCAATATTTTGATCATGATTATAATCCAGTGGCGGGATTGAAAAATTTTGTCCCAGTTACTGGCTGGCGGATATAGTTGATTACCTCTTCCAAATCACCATCGTTATGAACAAAATCAATATTATTGGTATTGATGATAACCAATGGCGTATCCTGATAACGAAAAAAGTATTCATTATACACCTGGTTAAGTGCATCAATATAATCTTCGGACATATTTTTTTCAAAGTCCCTACCTCTTCTTGCAATATTCCGCATGAGCGTTTCCGTATCCGCCTGGAGAAAAATGACCAGGTCTGGATGGATTACATTTCGTTCCATCATATTCGCCACCGTATCGTAAAGAGACATTTCTTTTTCATTTAAGTTTAGGGATGCAAATAACCGATCCTTCACAAACATATAATCTGTAATCACTAGATTTTGAAACATATCTATCTGACGAAGGTCCTGTTGTTGCTGATACCGTTGAAGCAAAAACCATAATTGGGTCTGAAAAGCATGGCGTTCGGGGTCATCATAAAAATCAGCCAAGAATGGGTTATCTTCAAAGGCCTCCAGAACTAATTTCGCTCCTAATCTATCAGATAAAAGGTTGGCCAAACTGGTCTTTCCTACCCCGATGGTACCTTCGATAGCCACATAATACAAATTTCTCATGCTGATTTTTCTAATTGATGGTTCCGGACAGCTGAGGTGTCCGGGCACAATGTCAATAATTCTGATATAGTCCGGCCAAAGTCCTGGACCATAAAATTTGGCGCGATTTCCTCCCAGGGAACAAGAACAAACTTACGGGCAAATAACTCAGGATGGGGAATCTTTAAATGGCCTAAATCCACTGATTTTGTTTCATAAGCTAATATATCCAAATCGATTACCCGAGGTTCATTCTTTTCGTGGGCCATCGGCCTGCCCAGCATAAGTTCGATACCTTGGCAAACTTGAAGCATCACTTCCGGATCTAAGTTTGTTTTCAACTCAACGACTGTATTTAAAAATGCGGGTTGATCTGCATTGTATAAAGGATCCGTTTCATAAATAGAGGCGGTTCGATTAACCGTAATTTCATCCCGTACATCCAGTGCAGCAATGGCCGAAAAAATATTCGTTTCTCGATCACCAATATTTGATCCAAGTCCGAGGTAAACCAATTCAAGCATAATCTGCTTTATTGCGTTCAATCTCCACTTCAATCGTATCCAAGACTCCTTTTACCGGTGCATGTGGTTTTCGTACCCGAACCATAAGGGAATCCACGGGATGCCCATTTAAAATATCTTTCGCGATGGAATTAGCCAAAGCTTCAATAAGATAAAACTTATCTTTTCTAATGCAGGAATCGACCGTCTTATAAATACCCTCATAGTTAATAGTATCATTTAGATCATCTGATTCGCAGGAATCTTTCAAGGAAAGGTGCAATTCTACATCTACTTCAAACCGACCTCCTAGGTGCTTCTCTGAATCACTGACACCATGGAAACCATAAAACTGCATATTTTTTAACCGAATGACACCCATAAGAAAAAGAATTTAATTGGCAGGGTCTTCGTTAGTCAAGGTGATGGATAAGAAATTTTTATATCACCTGTTATTATAAAGTAGCTAAATAGCATATTAAGCAATTCCATATGTTTGATGAGTTTTCTTCGCCATACTTACAATGAGAATAAAAAAAGCCCTTCCCGGTTTCTCGGAAAGGGCTTTTTAAGAATATTGAGGATAACCTCAAATTACATCATACCGCCCATACCGCCGCCCATGCCTGGATCCATTGGAGGCATCGGTGGATCCTTTTCAGGTATCTCTGTAACCGTTGCTTCAGTAGTTAGGATCATACCAGCAATAGAACCAGCGTTCTGTACGGCCACACGTGCGACTTTGGTTGGATCGATAATACCGACTTTGAACATGCTAACATATTCATCCGTACGGGCATCATACCCATAATCGCCCTTTCCATCCCGAACTGCTTGAGTTACGATAGATGGTTCAGCACCGGCGTTTTCAACTATTTGTCGAATCGGTTCTTCAAGGGCACGACGCATGATATCAACGCCAACCTTTTCTTCGTCATCGACTTTGACTTTATCCAAAGCAGAAACGGTACGTAGCAGCGCAACGCCGCCGCCAGGGATGATCCCCTCTTCGACTGCAGCACGGGTTGCGTGCAATGCATCTTCTACGCGGGCTTTCTTTTCTTTCATTTCTACTTCAGTAGCAGCGCCAACATTAATTACCGCTACACCACCAGACAATTTAGCCAGGCGTTCCTGTAGTTTTTCACGATCGTAATCAGAAGTCGTTTTATCAATTTGAACTTTGATTTCGTTAATACGGGCTTTGATAGCATCGCCAGTACCGTTTCCGCCAACGATAGTAGTGTTATCTTTATCAGAAACAGCACGTTTGCAGGTGCCTAAGTATTCTAGTGTCGCATTTTCCAGTTTGTAACCAGCATCTTCAGAGATGACAGTCCCGCCAGTCAATACGGCGATGTCTTCCAGCATGGCTTTACGACGGTCACCAAATCCCGGCGATTTTACAGCTAGGACTTTAAATGTGCCACGCAATTTGTTCACAACAAGTGTGGCCAGTGCTTCGCCTTCAATATCTTCAGCGATAATCACAACTGATTTACCTGTCTGGACAACTTTTTCCAATAAGGGAAGCAGATCTTTCATATTGGATATCTTTTTATCATAAATAAGGATATAAGTATCATCCATCTCAGCTTCCATGTTGTCAGAATTTGTTACAAAGTATGGAGAGAGGTAACCACGATCAAATTGCATCCCTTCAACGGTTTCCAGAAAAGTTTCAGCAGTTTTGCTTTCTTCTACAGTAATAACACCGTCTTTACCCACTTTTTCCATAGCTTCAGCAATTTTTGTACCGATTTCATGATCATTGTTAGCCGAAATTGTACCCACGTTAGCAATCTGCTTAGAATCCGGCAGGTCTTTACTTTGAGCCTGCAGGGCTTCTACCACAGCACCAACAGCAGCATCAATTCCACGTTTGATGGACATTGGATTGGCACCAGCCGTCACATTTTTTAGCCCTTCAGCAACAAGTGCTTGGGCTAAAACGGTGGCAGTGGTGGTACCATCACCCGCATCATCAGAAGTTTTAGAAGCAACTTCTTTCAACATCTGAGCACCAACATCTTCAATTCTATTATCTAATTCTACTTCTTTGGCCACCGTTACACCATCTTTGGTTATAGTTGGTGCACCAAATTTCTTTTCAATAACAACATTCCGTCCTTTTGGACCAAGGGTGACTTTTACCGCGTTAGCGAGTTTATCCACACCGGCCTTCAGGGCGTTACGTGCTTCGAGACCATATGAGATTTCTTTAGCCATAATTTATTTACTCCTTATAGGACAGCGAGAATATCACTCTCGCGCATGATAAGATAATCAGTTTCATCAAAAGAAAACTCGGTCCCGCTATATTTACCATAGAGGATCTTGTCTCCTTTTTTCACTTCCATTGCAACGGTGNTTCCAGCATCGGAAACTTTACCNGGNCCTGTTGCAACGACAGTGCCTTGCTGTGGTTTTTCCTGAGCTGTATCAGGCAGAATGATGCCNCCAGAGGATACATCTTCNGCTGGTGCAGGTTCAACCACAACACGATCAGCCAAAGGCTTAACTTTTAGTGCCATTTCGCNTTCTCCTGTTTCATTAATTAAATAGTTAAAATTCTGATTTTGTTATTTTTTCTGCAATTATGCAGCGCGGAAGTTATAGGNTAAAATCATGATTTTTCAACTCTTTTTAGCACTCTAANTAGTAGAGTGCTAAATTATAANTTATTTACCCGTACTTCCAAAACCTCCNNCCCCNCGTGTAGTGTCTGATAATTCTTCTACCAGTTCAAAATAGATGGGGGAACCATCCATAGCAACCAACTGAAAGAGGCGTTGACCCGGTTCAACAGTATAGTCCTCCTTTTTAATATTATCCACTACCGCCATGATCTCTCCTCGGTAGCCAGCATCGATCAAACCAACAGCATTAGCCAGCCGAAGAGGAGTCTTGCCTATGCTCGAGCGTGACATTACTAAATACGGTCTATTTTCAGTATTCTCACAAGCGATCTGCAGGTGGATCAGTGTTGTCTCCCCCGCACTGATCGTCTGCTCGTTAATCACAAATAGATCCAAGCCGGCATCTCCATCATGAAAATGGCCATGATTCTCATACATTTGTTTTACTTCTGCATTAAATGGTCTGATCTTTAAATCCATCAGGTTCCCTCTTTCCAACTCTGTCTGTATTTCACTTGTTCTTCCGTCAGTTTTTCTAAAACAATTCCTTGGGCCTCTAAAGCAATCCTGGCTACATCGTTATCAATTACCTTCGGTACATCATATATACCTGGCAATAGTTTACCTCTATTTTTCGCTAGATATTCAANACAAAGCGCCTGGACAGCGAAACTACCGTCCATAATCTCGATAGGATGACCTTGACCAGTTGGTTGGGCTAAATTAACCAATCTGCCCTCTGCTAGTAAAATTAAATCTTTACCATTTTTCAGATGATATTTTTCCACATTAGGGAGAATTGTTACTTTTGAAGCAGATAAAGATTCCATACTGTCTAAATCAATTTCATGATTAAAATGCCCTGAGTTAGCCAAAATCGCACCATGTTTCATTGCATCCAAATGGTTTTCTGAAATCACATGTTTATTGCCAGTGGCGGTAATAAAAATATCACCAAGGGTCGCTGCTTCATTCATGGACATTACCCAACAGCCATCGTACGAAGCTTCCAGTGCACGGTGGTAACCAGAAGATCCATCCCNATTGGTAGCACCTGTTTCAACCACGATGACTTTGGCGCCTAGCCCTCTCATACGATTGGCAATACCACGTCCGCACCAGCCATAGCCCACAACAACAATCATTTTCCCGGCAATTAATGTATTAGTTGCGGAAAGGATTCCCTCAACTACACTTTGTCCAGTTCCGTAACGATTATCGAATAAATATTTGGAATGGGCGTTATTTACTGCCATCACAGGTACCTTAAGTGCTCCATCTTTGTGCATGGCTTCCAGACGGACAATTCCGGTGGTGGTCTCCTCACACCCNCCGATAACATGATCTAATAAATTGGAATGCTTGGAGTGGAGCAACTGAATTAAATCGCACCCATCATCAATGGTTATATGCGGTTTCGCTGTGATGACAGATTCTAAACAATCATAGTATTCTGAATCCGTTTGACCTGTCCATGCGAACACGTCCATTTCTTTTCCCAGGGCTGCAGCAACAGAATCATCGGTTGTTAAAGGATTACAGGAAGCAGCTGATACTTTTGCACCACCAGCTGCCAAGGTTTGCAATAAAATTCCGGTTTTTTTCTCTAAATGGAGCGCAATACCAATCGTCAATCCAGATAAGGGTTTCTCATCTTTGAATCGTTGTCGAATTTTGGATAGTACGGGCATCCTACCTGCGGCCCAATCAAGAAGTTTATTCCCATCTTGTGCCAATGCTTGATTTTTTATTTTACTCACTTTAACTCATTTTTTTCCAAATAATATAAACAATACTGCCAAACAATAAGAATGACAGTCCCCATATAGGTAATAGACTCCCTTGCGATAAATAAAATTGTATCACACCCCAACTGACGAATATAGCACTAAGTATATATGCTACAGGGACCAAAGGGAATAATGGTGTTCGATAGATATTCTCATTTCCTTTTAATCCATTTCTATCGTAATTAACCTTGAATAGGGTTGATATTGAAAGGGCCGAAAACATAATCATGACGACTGTAGCGGAATCCACCAAACTTTCTATATCCAAGGTAAACATTAGAAAGATAGTCCAAATTGCCTGGACTAAAAGGGCATTTACCGGCGTATGGAATTTTCTATGTAGGCGAGCTGTAAACTGAAAAAAAACACCTTGCTCCCCCATTGCTTGAATCACTCGCGCACCAGCTGTCTGAATGGTAATGGAAAGTGAGCTGGCCACACTGATAAAAATAAGAATCGATAAAAAGGTGGTCCAGCTTTCAGCACCTACAGCTTTCAGAGCAATTAAGGGGGCCATATCCTGGCCCTGAATACCGGCTAAGCCTACCGATTGTATGAATGATAGATTTACAACTACATAGATTGCCGTCGTAATTAGTGTGCCACCAATTAAAGCCCTGGGTAATGTTTTTCTCGGATTTTGTATTTCACCTCCGATATAGCCTGCAACGTTCCAACCAGTATATGCAAAGAAAATGGGGATTAATGCTCGTGTAAACCCAATAAATGGATTACCGCTTTGATCCGTTTTAGGGGTTGAATTTATTTCATTAGGATCTCCGCTGAATAACAAAGAAACCATAAGAAATATGCCAAGTATCTTGGCAACGGTAAGAATAGATTGGAAGCGTGATCCCACCTCAACCTTCAAACAATGTATACCTGAAAAGAATAGAACCAGCAAAGATGCCAATAATGGGACAGACAAAATTTGGGATGCAGGAAAAAACTGTTGAGTATATTTAGCAGAAAAAAGTGCTAAAACTGCAATTGATCCTGATTCAAAAATAACTAGACTCATCCAACCATATAAAAATGCCGGAAACGGACCATAGACTCTATGAAGGTAAAGAAAATCACCTCCCGTTTTTGGAAATCTTGTCGATAATTCCGCAATGGCAAAAGCACCAAGTAGGGCCATCACTCCGCCACCGATCCAGGCCAAGATTAGTGTAGAACTATCAGGAACGGATGCAGCAGCATAGCCTGCTAAAAGGAAAATTCCCGAGCCAATCATATTTCCAGTGACCATCGAAGTAACATCGAAGGTCCTTAAAACACGTTTTGGGCCGGTCATTATGAAAAGGAATTAGTTATACTTTAAACATTCGGTAAGCCAGCAGCAACCAACCAGCAATAAAGGCGACGCCTCCGATCGGCGTAATCGCACCCATCCACCGCAAACCAGTTAGCACTAAAATATAAAGACTTCCGGAAAACAGCAGGATACCTACCGACAAAAGTATGGCAGGCAGTTGTATCATTTCTGGGTAATAATACAATCCAAGAACACTCATTAAAATTAATCCAAGTGCGTGGTACATATGATAGCGCACGCCTGTTTCAAATATTGTCAGGTCTTCCGGTGAAATTTTTCCCTTTAATCCATGCGCCCCAAAGGCACCCAACAACACCGCTAGTGCAGCAAGTAGGGCACCAAAGATAATCCAACTTTTCATGATTGCTCATTTTTATGGATCAGCGTGCGGATTGGGAATGGAATATTGATCCCCTCCTGTTTATATCGTTTATGAATACGGCGAATAAACGTATCAATGATAGGATGATGATCACCGTATTTGAGACCGCGGAAATATACCTTAAGATTAATGCTGGAGTCGGCAAATTCATAACAGCGCACGATCGCTGGTTCATTTTTTTTNGCTCCATCTACATCTTTAATGACACTTTCAGANACTTCTTCTGTCACTTTCACNACCCTNTCCAAATCNCTNTCNTAGGAAACACCNACAGCAATNCGGACAGAAAAACTGGGATCCCCCTGATCATAATTTTTNANNATTGCTGCAGAAATTTTTGCATTAGGNATNGTNACAATATTGTTTGTGCGTTCCATTAATGTTGTATGNCGCCAGGTAATATTTTGNACATAACCCATATGACCCGAATCCATTTCCACAAAATCACCTGGTTTNACNTTTTGAGAAAGNAGGATATGTAATCCAGCAAAAAAGTCCGANAGGGTGTCTTTNAGNGCNAAAGAAACAGCTAGACCNCCAACCCCTAAAGCGGTCAGCAGTGGTGTNATGGANATCCCCAAAGTTTGAAGNATCACCAANACACCNANAGCAATAATGATNATNCGNGCCAGATTTACAAAAATAGTNGTGGAAGGCAAATCAGTNCCCTGCTTNTCTGCCCAGAAGTTGAGCAATCCAACACCCATACGGGAAACGGCCAGNGTAACCGAAAGAATCANAANCCCTAATATAATCTTGCTTAAATAATTACTATAATCTTCACTCAGTGANAGGCTACTGGAAGCAATATTCATTGCNGCGAGNAAAAACCATANNACNANGTGAGATTCAATAGCATCAAATATCACATCATCGCCTNTCCATTCAGTTTTTNCNGTNATCTTTTTTANACGCTGATGAATAAATCTTTTAAACAGCCAACCGGCTATGATACCAATANAAATGATACCAGCAGGTATGCCCCAAGTCATGATGTTATNTATTATTATGTCTTTCATAGNCGATGAAATTACACTAATTGATTTTTTTATTCACTGCTTTCATCATTTGATGTTAAATCGTAACTAAGAATNCGATCTCCCTGNTAGAAAATATTGACTCTGGTTGGNTTNCNGTCNTCNTCAAACCACCACTCNANNCCNTGCTTTTNNTCNTTNTTAAANGTACATTCGTATTTCAAAAATCCNGATANATANAAATCGGTNTCNCGANNGGTNCCNANAATATATTTTTCTTCTGTATTTTCTANACCTAANNCATTCCATTTTCTCTCATAAAGTATTTGACCATTATCNANNATCATAACCCGTTTAAANCGNCCATTACNATNGTATTCAAAGCGGACAATTTCATTCCCTTNATCAAAAAACATCTCCTTATTTAANTCATNGGAAAGNGATTGTATTTGCATCACNCCATGTAAAATACCCNGNTNATAANTNGNAATGGATGANNTTANNNCAGTNGTATACCATCTTTGAACTTTNCCATGCAGTTTATTTCCTTTNTAACTNCCAAATTCTTCCGGNNNTCCACTGNCTAACCATGTTTCATANGGACCTGTTTTNTTACCCGATTCAAAATTAGTTTTAGATTTGATCTGCCCAGTAGGAAAATAGAATCGNTNTTCTCCNTGTAGCNGATGNGCATGATATTGGGCTGATTGTTTAAGCTGACCATTATTATAGTAAAATTCAGANAAACCATTTAATTGNCCATTGCTGTAGGTTTTANNNGAATCAGGTATNTCATCTTCTGAAATCCATTTCCACTGTCCATTCATTTTTCCNTGGACAAAATNGCCGGTTACCGCCATAATCCCATTTTTATGCCAAACATTCAAAGTCCCATGNAATAGACCTTTTTCATATGTAACCAGAGAATCCAGTTGTTTTTTCGTATGGTACCATTTCCAAGTACCCGTTTTTTGATCCTGNTCAAAANCACCCGTTAATTTNNTAATACCCTCATCCCAAATACGNATTTCACCGTGTTTTACACCATTATTAAAATGAACCTGTCTTGCTTTAGTTTGATTCTCATTCCACCAAAGCCATTTTCTATCTGGAAGGTTGTTGACATAGTAGCCATTTACTTTTTTTTCTCCACTTGCATAAAATTCAATGAATTTTCCATTTAGTTTTCCTTCAATATAGTCTCGCTTAATAAGAACGATGCCATTTGAATAAAGGGTTGACTTCCCATGCAGTCTACTATTTTGATATGTATGTATTGAATCCAGTTTACCTGCGGTATCATACCAATACCATTTCCCGCTTTGGCTTCCATTCTCGTATCGACCCTTTATGGATATTGCTGCATTTTTTGTGTACGCTAGATACTTTCCATCCTTTCGACCATTATTAATATCAACTTCTGATTTCTTTCTGCCATTCGAATAATATTCAATCCGTTTAATGATTTGCCCTGAGCTGCCTTTTCCTTTCATCAATTCAACAGTCTTTTCCTTGTTATCAGGATACCGTTCTACAATATGTAAAGAAGGGGCGCAGTTAGATAAAAAAATACCGGCAATCATAAATAATATGTGAAATCTCATAGACATAAAATTAGCCATGAAAGGCTACAGTAAAAATCTTGAAATCAAAATGAGAATTGTAAGGGTCAGTTTTCCTAAATTTGCGGGCTGTTTAAGAAAAAATTAACAGGGATTAAGCATGATCGCAGCAGTTTTAAAGGAAACCATCACCGGCGAAAAACGCGTTGCCGCCACACCAAAAACAGTTAAAGAACTGATTACTAGTGGCATAACGGTGCGCGTGCAATCTGCTGCAGGAGAAGATTCATTTTTCTCTGATCAAGATTATCAAAACGCTGGGGCCGAAGTGGTTACTGAAATAACCGATCTATTAAATGGTGTAGATATAGTTTTAAAGGTTGCTCCGGCCACTTTGGAAGAAATGGCTGCGATGCCCGATGGTATAACTTATATTTCACTTTTCCAAACCACCAAACGGGCAGAGCAAGTAAGAAAGCTTTCGGCAAAAAATATTACAGGTTTTTCCATGCACCTCATTCCTCGAACAACACTGGCACAAAGTATGGATGCAATAAGCTCACAGGCAAATATTGCTGGATATAAATCCGTATTGATAGGAGCTGCTCACTTGCCCGTATATATGCCTCTGTTAATGACAGCAGCAGGCACAATCCCGCCTGCAAAAGTACTGATTCTCGGCGCAGGGGTCACAGGATTACAGGCAATTGCTACTGCAAAACGACTTGGAGCACAAGTAGAATCATTTGATGTTCGTCCCGAAGTCAAAGAAGAGGTGGAATCTCTCGGAGCAAAATTTGTTGCTGTTGAGTCTGATGGAAATGATGGTGTTGGTGAAGGTGGTTACGCAAAAGAAACCTCAGAAGATTATAAAATTCGTCAACGAGAAATGATAAAAAAGCATATTGCTAAATCAAATTTAGTCATTACCACAGCATTGGTTCCTGGGCGTCCGGCACCTTTACTAATCCCAACGGAAATGGTGAATGGAATGAAACCGGGCTCGGTGATTATGGATCTGGCAGCTGAAAATGGCGGTAACTGTGAATTGACAAAAGGCGGGGAAATAATTAATTATAATGGAGTAATGATTGATGGTACTATAAATCTGCCTTCATCCATGCAGGTGCACGCTTCTCAGTTGTACGCAAAAAATATTTTCTCCTTTGTTACTTATTTAATTAAAGAAGGTCAATTAAACATTGATGAGGAAGATGAAATTATTTCAGGTGCCATGTTTACGCACCAGGGAAAAATCACGCACAAACCTACCCTCGAAGCGATAAACAACTTATAAGGATTCATTATGGAAATCATTAACATCATCACCGTATTTATCCTAGCCATATTTGTTGGGTTTGAAATTATTACCAAAGTTCCACCTACCTTGCATACGCCGCTCATGTCAGGCTCCAATGCGATTTCAGGTATCGCGATTGTGGGTGCGATTATTTCTACCAAAGTCGGCGGTGAAATCGGAACCTGGCTAGGGCTGGTCGCAGTGATCTTTGCTACCATTAATTGTGTTGGTGGTTTTATGGTAACTGATCGTATGCTAAAAATGTTTAAGCGAAAATAAGTATGGGATATACAGATATCGCTTACGTCATTGCCGCTATACTTTTTATACTGGGTATAAAGAAACTCAGTTCACCCAAGACTGCACGTAATGGTAATACAATTGCATCTATCGGTATGCTGATTGCCATTATTGCAACAGTTGTTTCACCTGGATCTGGGATAGAACTTGATTTCAAACTAATTGCAATTGGGATGATTATTGGATCGATAATTGGAGCCACATTTGCTATTCGCGTACAGATGACACAGATGCCGCAAATGGTAGCAATTTTTAACGGGTTTGGTGGCGGTGCTTCAGCCTTAGTGGCATCAGCAGAATATTTCAATAAGTTTGGTACAGTTGATCAAACCACATTTCTTACCGCAACCATCATCCTTACTGTATTTATAGGCACGTTGACATTGACTGGCAGTTTTATTGCCTTTGGTAAACTGCAGGGATTCATCAGCGGTAAACCAATCGTATTCCCAGGACAACAAGCTATCAATGGTTTCCTAACATTGGCACTGGTGGTTATGGGTGTATCTGTTTGCATAGGTGGCGGACAGGAGATGAATATGTTCTATGGTGTCTTAATTCTTGCTGCTATTTTAGGGATCACCTTGACAATTCCCATTGGTGGTGCGGATATGCCTGTAATAATCTCACTGTTAAACTCTTATTCAGGCGTTGCTGCTGCAGCCACTGGATTTGTCCTGATGAATAATGGACTAATCATTTCTGGCGCCCTTGTAGGTGCTTCAGGTTTGATTCTCACTAATATCATGTGTAAAGGAATGAATCGATCGTTGGCGAATGTAATTTTCGGTGCAGTTGGCCTGGAGCAAGAATCCGTAGCTGGTTCAGATAAGCAGATAAAAGTGAAGTCTACCACAACTGAAGAAGCGGCCATGATATTGGAAGCAGCAGATAAAGTGATTATCGTGCCAGGATACGGATTGGCAGTAGCCCAGGCACAACACGCAGTCCGTGAGGTTGCAGACCTGCTGGAATCCATGGGAAAAAAGGTATTATATGCTATTCATCCTGTGGCAGGCCGGATGCCCGGACACATGAATGTATTATTGGCAGAAGCAAATGTACCATATGAACAGTTGAAAGATCTGGGCGATGTCAACCCGGAATTCGATGATTGTGACGTGGCCATTGTCCTTGGTGCAAACGATGTGGTCAATCCCGCTTCCCGTCATGATACCTCCAGCCCAATCTACGGTATGCCCATCTTAGATGTAGATAAATCCCGTACCGTAATTGTGAATAAACGTACAATGAATCCAGGGTTCGCCGGCATTCAAAATGAGTTATTTGGTTTTGATAATACAGTGATGGTATTTGGCGATGCGAAAGAAATGCTCACCACCCTATACAAAGATTTGAAAGAATTATAATTAATCATACCCCATGGAGCGATTAATGGGTGCATCACGTTTGCTTGAATAAATAAGTTCTTTACGATCAAATGAAAAAAATATACATCAATTTTCCCTTTTTAATTTTGCTGAGTTTTACAGCAATTGGTTGTCAACAAAAAGGAACTCAAACCATGCCAGATAATAAATTAGAGATAGCCACGCTTGGTGGCGGTTGCTTTTGGTGCGTCGAAGCTGTTTATGAACGAGTTGAAGGCGTAAAAGACGTTATATCAGGCTATGCTGGTGGTCATACAAAAAACCCCACTTACAAAGATGTTACTTCAGGGGAAACTGGCCATACAGAAGTATGCCAAATCCACTTTGATCCCAATGAGATCACTTATGATGAAATATTGAACATATTTTGGCAGGCTCATGATCCAACCACATTGAATAGACAGGGCAATGACTTCGGTACCCAGTACCGCTCTGCTATTTACTACCATAATGCAGGCCAAAAAGCATCAGTAACATCGGCAATAATTAATGCAAAAAAAATGTTTAAGGATCCAATAACAACAGAAGTGGTTCCCCTAGATGTTTTCTACAAAGCGGAAGTGTACCACCAGGATTATTTTGCCAATAATCCGAATGTGCCTTACTGTACTTTCGTGATTGCTCCAAAAATCAATAAATTGAAAAAAGCAGGTACAATTTGGAATGATTAATCCTTGCCTGTTTTAGAAACAGACCGGTTAATTTTATCTGAATTAAAGCCTGAGGATGATCAATTTATTCTCGGGCTATTAAATGATCCTGACTTCCTAACGCATATTGGCGATAAAAGGGTTCAAAACCTGGATGATGCTGTCCATTATATTGAAACTGGCCCACGCGTCAATTATGCTGACCATGGGCATGGTCTTTATAAAGTGAGCTTAAAAGATGGCACTCCCATTGGAATATGCGGTTTACTATACCGAGATAATTTGGATGACCCGGATATTGGTTTTGCCACTCTACCAGAATTCAGGAAAAATGGATATACATTGGAAGCGGCAAAAGCAGCTATAAAAGATGGATTTGATCGATTCAATTATAACCGAATAGTAGGTATCACATCTAAAGAGAATGTGGCCTCAATACGGTTATTGGAAAAATTAGGTTTATTTTATGAAAAGATGGTCCAGATTGATCCAAATGGTGAACCAATCCAATTATACGCCATTCATTTCAGTTAGTCTGATATTCTTGCATAGCCTGAATCAAAGCATCTACACCCGCTTCAGGCATAGCATTATAAATCGACGCACGGAAACCTCCTACCGATCGATGGCCTTTTAGGGACTTTAATCCCCGATGATCGCAAAAAGATAAAAAGTCTGCCTCATCTCCCTCATCTGCAAACACAAATGGTACATTCATAAGGGAACGGTCTTCCAGAGCAACAGGGCTGATGAATAAAGGGTTTCGTTCTATTTCATCGTAAAGCTTTTTGGCTTTTTGTTCATTTTTTTCTGCCATGGCTTCTACGCCACCATTTTCTTTAAGCCAACTCAAGGTTCGGTTCACAGCGTAAATAGACATGACTGGAGGAGTATTGAACATGGAGCTTTTATCCATTTGAGTTTGATAGTTCATCATCGTTGGAATGGTTCGGTCGACTTTACCAAGTATATCATCCCTGATAATTACCAAGGTGACCCCAGCCGGACCCATATTCTTCTGGGCACCTGCATAAATCAATCCGAATTGGGACACATCAATGGGACGACTAAAAATATCAGATGACATATCCGCTACTAAATAGCCATCTGCATTAATTGGCTTCGGGTATGAATACCATTGTGTGCCATAGATCGTATTATTGCTGGTGACATGTAAATAGACTGCATCTTCACTTTGGTTTACTTCTTTTGGAATATGATTGTGTACTGATTCCTTGGATGAACAGGCCACATTTACATTCCCATACAACTGAGCTTCTTTAATGGCTTTGGCTGACCACGCGCCCGTATCCGTATAGTCAGCGGTTTGGTTCTCACCTAACAAGTTCATGGGGATCATTGCAAATTGAAGAGATGCACCTCCTTGCAGAAAAAGCACATAATATTGATCGGGGACCTGTAATAATGCACGAACCAAGGATTCCGTTTCTGCTACCATATCCATTACCGGTTTTGAACGGTGACTCATTTCCATTAGGCTTATGCCATGGCCTTGATAATCGATAGCAGCCTTGGATGTGGCTTCTAATACGGTTGAATCCAAAACGGCTGGTCCTGCACTAAAATTGTATATTTTTGACATGTAATGACTCAAATAGGAGGATAGAAATTATATCGACTTCCCTATCCAACTAAAATAAAAAACCCCCGATTTCGGGGGTTTTTTATTGGAGAGCTTACTTATAGATTAAAATCTTCGTTTTCCTTTTGGGTTACCACCAC